>NZ_JBRRES010000007.1:0-134680 GCF_056760395.1 Stenotrophomonas sp. STEN009
CCCGCCGGGCTGCTGACAGATTCCGGGGGTGCCGCCCGCCACGTAAAGAGAAAATAAGATCAAAGGCAAATGCGGCAGTGCGGGTGCCTGCGGGGGTCAGAGCCGGATCTGACCCCTGCCCCACCTCGGTGTGACAGATCTCATCCATCCGTCACCGGGAAACTGTCGAAGGCGGGGAGGTGTCGGATGGCGGGGTGTCCCCGGCCAGGGGGGCCCCGCCCACCCCCCCCCGCGGGGGGTAACCCCGGCCCCCCCCCCCCCCCCCCCCCCCGCCCCCCCGCCCCCCCCCGCAACACCCCCGCCCGGTTTGGGCTTGGGCGCGCGGGCCCCGGCCCGGCGCTACCCTACCCGTAATGGAAAGGCCGCCTCGCGGCGGCCTTTTCATTACTTCAGCTTGATCTCGCGCAGGCGTTCCTCGAGGAAGCCGTGGGCGGTGATCGGCTCCGGATACCGGCTCGGGTTCTCCGGGGTGATGCAGGACGGCAGCACGTCGATCAGGAAGTCCGGGTTCGGGTGCAGGAAGAACGGCACCGAGTAGCGCGGCTGGCGGGCCAGCTCGCCCGGGGGATTGACCACGCGATGGATGGTGGAGGGATACACGTGATTGGTCAGGCGCTGCAGCATGTCGCCGATGTTGACCACGATGGTGTCCGCATCCGACGTGAACGGCACCCACTTGCCATCGTGCGACTGCACCTCCAGGCCCGCCGCACTGGCACCAACCAGCAGGGTGATGAAGTTGATGTCGCCATGCGCACCGGCACGCACGTTGGGAATGTCGTCGGTGGTGATCGGCGGGTAATGGATCGGGCGCAGGATCGAGTTGCCGAAATTGGTCTTGTCGGCGAAGAAATCCTCCGGCAGGCCGATGTGCAGCGCCAGCGCCGACAGCACGCGCGACCCGAGGTTGTCCAGCGCCTGGTACAGGCCGTAGCCCCGCTCACGGAAGCCCTCGACCTCGGTCGGCCACAGGTTCGGCGGCATCACGTCGCGGTACCTGGAGTCGTCGCCGATCTCCCGGCCGATGTGCCAGAACTCCTTCAGATCGAAGTGCTTGGACCCCTTCGCGGTTTCCACGCCGAACGGGGTATAGCCACGTGCACCGCCCCCGCCGGCCACGTGGTACTTCCGCTTGATCTCCTCCGGCAGGGCGAAGAAGGCCTTGAAGACATCGTAGGCCGCGTCGATGTCGGCCTGCGGAATGCCGTGGTTGCGGATGCCCGCGAATCCCCATTGGCGATAGGCCGCCCCCAGCTCGGCCACGAAGGCCTCGCGGTCGCTGTCAAAACGGGTGATGTCGAGGGTCGGGATCTGGCTCACAGCGGTTCCTGGCTTGTCATTGGGTCTGGAGGGCCGCCGCATTCAGGGCCCACCTGAACATTGTGACAGATCGCCCGCAGGTCGACACCGATACGTTGAAACAAACCGATACAATGCGCGACCCGCGCGCGGATCCGCCGGCCGCGGCGGCGCCGCCCCCTTGTCCCGCTCCTGCTGAACACGTACCGACGATGCCCTCCGCTCCACCCGCCGCCGATCCAGCTTCCCGACCCGGTTGTACCCAGCACTGGCGCCGGCTGGCCTGGTGGTCCTTGTTCGTGGCGGCGAACGCCGTACTGGCAGCCGTCATCACCCTGGGCAACGTGCCGCTGCGGGACAACCCCGGCGGCCCCGTCGGCCTGGCGTATCTGGCCGTTGCCCTGCCCGGCCACCTGCTGGCGTTCGGCGCGCTGGCCGGCCTGCTGCCGCTGCTGCTCGGTCTGTGGGCCCGCAGCGCGCGTCCTCTGAGCATCGGCGCGGTGGTGCTGCAGGGCCTGTGGCTGTGCCTGCTGCTGGTCGATGCCAAGGTGTTCGCGCTGTACCGCTTCCACCTCAATGCCATGGTGGCGAACATGGTGTTCGGCGGCGCGCTGCACGATCAGGTCGCGCTGTCGTGGAAGACCTGGCTGCAGGCGATCGCCCTGGTATCGGCCATCTTCGCCGCCGAAGCCCTGCTGGCGTGGGCCTGCTGGAAGCTGCTGCCCGCCCTGCCCCGACGGCGCCACGTCCTGCAGGCATGGACACTGGTCATCCTGCTGATGGCAGGTGGCCAGGTGGCGACCGCCTATTACGATGCACGCGGCGAGCGTGACGTGATCAGCCAGTGGAACTACCTGCCCTGGGCGCAGCCGATCACCGCCAAGAGCTTCATGCGTCGCCTGGGCGTGGTCAGCCAGCAGCAGGCGGGCCTGCCCGACCCCCGCCATGCCCAGCTGCACTACCCGCTGCATCCGCTGCGCTGCCAGAGCCACCGGCGGCCGAACGTGCTGATGGTGGTACTCGAATCACTCCGCCACGATGTGCTGACGCCACAGATCATGCCGAACACCACGGCATTGGCGAAGTCCTCCCGCGTCTACGAGCATCACTTCAGCACCGGCAACGCCACCCGCTACGGCCTGTTCGGCCTGCTCTACGGCCTTCCCGGTGGCTACTGGGCAAGCATGCTTGACGAGCAGCGTGGCTCGCAGCTGTTCCAGGTCCTGGGACAGCAGGGCTATGACCTGCACCTGTACGGCAGCGCGCCGATGTACAGCCCGGAATTCGACCGCACCGTGTTCGCCGATGTCCGTGACCAGCTGCACCAGGGGCCGTCGGCACTGAAGCCCGATGGCCGCGACCGTGCCATCGTCGCGTCGCTGCAGCAGGACATCCGTAACAGCCAGGCCGCGCAGCGCCCGTGGTTCGGTTTCGTGTTCCTCGACTCCACCCACGCGCCCTACCACCTGCCGGCCGACTATCCGCCCCTGGCCACGCCGATGGCCGCGGACATCGACTTCCTCAAGTTCGGGCCGGACCACGATCCGACGCCGGAACTGAACCGCTATCACACCTCCGTCCACTACGCCGACAGCCTGGTCGGATCGCTGCTCGATACCCTGCGTGCGCAGGGCCTGGAGCAGGACACCATCGTGCTGGTCACTGGCGATCACGCAGAGGAGTTCAACGACCTCGCGCTGAACTACTGGGGCCACAACGGCAACTTCTCCGACTACCAGTTGCAGGTGCCGTTCGTGCTGCACTGGCCGGGCGAGGCCAGCGGCCGTGATGCGCGCACCAGCTCGCATGAGGACTGGGTGCCCACGCTGATGCGGCACGCCCTGGGCTGCGAGAACCCGCTGGCCGACTACAGCACCGGCCAGGACCTGCTGGCGGCCCCGGAAGGGCTCCGTGCCCTGGTGGTGGAAAGCTGGTCGCAGCGCGCCGTCCGCCACGGCGATGCCCTCTACGTGTTCGACAAGTTCGGCAATGCCACCGCGCTGGATCGGCACTATCGCCCACTGCCACAACAGGCGCCGGACGCAGCCGCGATCCGTTCCGCCTGGGAAGCGCTGACGCGCTTCCGCAATCGTTGATATCAAGGATCGAGTCCGCATGAAACGTTCGCTGCGCATCCTGCACACCGAAGCCGCCAAGGGAATGGGCGGGCAGGAGATCTACATCTTCCGCCACATGCAGGCCATGCGCGCGCGCGGCCACGACGTCTCGCTGCTGTGCCAGCCCGAGGCACGGCTGGCGCAGCTGGCGCGCGATGACGGCTTCACCGTGCATACGCTGCGCATGGGAGGGCTGGCGCGCCTGCTGCGCGGCATCTGGTCGGTTTCGCGCCTGGTGCGCCGCGAACGCTATGACGTGGTGAACACCACCAGCCGTCGCGACGCCTTGATTGCCGCCGCCGGCGCCCGCCTCGGCGGTGCGCCGCTGGTGGTGCGCTCGCGCCACCTGATGAGTCCGGTCAACTCGCTGCTGACCTATACCGGCCTGCCGCACCGGGTGCTGACCGTCAGCAGCTTCGTCAAGCAGCTGCTGGCCGACCGTGGCATTCCCGCTGAGCGCATCGGCATCGTGCCGCCGATCGCGGTTCCACCGCGCTGGACCGATATCCGCAAGGAAGATCCGTGGCAGTGCCTGCAGGACGTGCGTGCCGAAGTCCGTGCCGAGCTCGGCTTCGGCGAACAGGACATCGTGGTCGGCTGCGTGGCGGTGCTGCGCGAGCCCAAGGGCCATGCCGATCTGCTGCAGGCAATGGTGCCGCTGTGCAAGGCCAATCCGAACCTGCACCTGGTGGTGATCGGCGACGGGCAGCCAGTGATGGAGCGCCTGCAGGCGATGTGCGCCGAGCACGGCCTGCAGTCGCAGGTCCACCTGCTCGGCTACCGCGACGGCGCCTGCCGGCTGATGGCCGGCTTCGATATCTTCGCCCTCGCCTCGCACAAGGAAGCCGCCGGCACCGTGTTCCTGGAAGCGGCGTACGTCGGCGTGCCGATCGTGGCGACGCGGGTTGGTGGCGTGCCGGAGATGGTCGTGGACGGCAGCAATGCGATCCTCACCCGGCTGGGCGACAATGCTGCCCTGACGGGCGCTCTGCGCCTGCTGGTGGACGATCCGGAACGGCGCCGGCAGATGGGCCGTGCCGGCTGGGAATGGATGCGCGCTGCGCACCGCTTCACGCCCACCGGCCACGGCGAGACCACCGAACACTACTACCGCCAGTGGCTGAAGGAGCTGGGACATGGCTGATGCCCGAACCGTACCGGTGCTGATGCACCATCACGTCAGTCCGTCGCCCGGCATGATCACGGTGTCGCCTGAGAATTTCGAAAGCCAGATTGCCTGGCTGGCCAACAGTGGCTGGACCTCACTGACACTGGAGCAGTACGCCGGGTTCCTGGCCGGCAGGCCGGTGCCGCGCCGGTCGATCGTCATCACCTTCGACGATGGCTACCTGGACAACTGGGTCTACGCGCATCCGATCCTGCAGAAGTACGGCATGCACGCGGTGGTGTTCGTGGTCACCGGATGGATGGGCGAAGGCCCGGTGCGGCCGCATGCAGGCCTGCCCGGCGCGGTACTGCCGGCAACGCCGGACCATCGCGGCTGCGAGGCCGCCATCTACGAGCAGGGGCGCAGCGACGATGTGATGATGCGCTGGAGCGAAGCGCGCGCGGCGATCGACGCGGGCACCTTCGAGGTGCATTGCCACACCCACACCCATACACGCTGGTTGCGCCGCGACGACCTGGACCGCGCGCAGCGCCGGGCCGGCATCAGCAACGACCTGGCACTCTCGCGCCAGGTCCTGCAGGACAAGCTGGGCGCAGTTTCGGACACATTGTGCTGGCCGTACGGTGACTTCGACGATGACCATGTCGAAGTCGCGCGCGAGCAGGGGTTCCGTTACCTGCATACCACCCACCCGTTCGGCCGCAACGTGATCGGCGGCGATCCCGAACGCATCTACCGCTTCGCGATCCGCAACCGGCCGGCCAGCTGGTTGCGCAAGCGCATCGCGCAGAGCTACAACCCGTTGATCGCGCCGCTGTTCAACGGCTTCAAGGCCCGCCAGAAGAAGATGGTGCCGGGCCCCTGAGTCCGCCTCGGCTCAGCAGCGGCCCTCTGAACAGACAACGCCCCGGTCGTCCGGGGCGTTGTCCGTTGCGGAACCACCTGCGGGCTCAGGCCGCGGCGGCGGCCTTCACTGCGGCCGACAGGCGATCCAGCGTGTCCTGCATCAGTGTTGCGTCATCGGCCTCGACCGTCACCCGCACCACCGGCTCGGTGCCGGACGGGCGCAGGAATGCGCGCCCACGGCCGGCCACGGCCTGCTGCGCCTCCAGCAGTGCCGACTGCACGCTTTCGGCCTGCACGGTGGTCTTGGCCGAGACATTGCCCAAGCGCACGTTCACCGTCTTCTGCGGGACCTTCACCAGCGGCTGCAACGCCTGCCGCAGAGTCTGTCCGCTGCTGCGCAGCGCAAGCAGCACCTGCAGCGCACTGACGATGCCGTCACCTGTCGTGGCCCGGTCCAGGCACAGCAGATGGCCCGACGCTTCGCCACCGAGCACGCCGTCACCTTCGATCAGCGCCTGGTGCACGTAGCGGTCGCCGACGTTGCTGCGCTGGAACGGGATCTGCAGGTCGGCCAGCGCCTTCTCCAGTCCATAGTTGCTCATCAGCGTGCCGACCACCGGCCCACGCAGGCGACCTTCCGCCTGCCAGGTGCGTGCCAGGATGTACAGCAGGTCATCGCCGTCGACCGGATTGCCCTGGTCGTCAGCCATCAGCACGCGATCGCCGTCACCGTCGAAGGCGATGCCGAGATCGGCACGGGTCTCGCGGACCTTGGCGGCGAGGTTGTCGATATGGGTCGAACCGACGCCGGCATTGATGTTCACCCCGTTCGGCTCGGCACCGATGCCGATGACCTCGGCACCCAGCTCGCGGAACAGCAGCGGGGCGATCTGGTAGGTGGCACCATGCGCGCAGTCCAGCACCAGACGTACGCCACGCAGATCGAACGCACGCGGCACGCTGGCCTTGCAGAACTCGATGTAGCGGCCTACCGCCTCGCGCGCGCGCGAGGCCTTGCCCAGCCGCTCCGATTCGGCCGTGGTGAACGGCACGTCCAGTGCGGCTTCCAGCGCCAGTTCGGTGGCGTCGTCCAGTTTCTCGCCCTGTGCGGAGAAGAACTTGATGCCGTTGTCGTAATGCGGGTTGTGCGAAGCACTGATGACGATGCCTGCATCAACGCCCAAGGTGCGGGTTAGGAACGCCACCGCCGGGGTGGGCATCGGGCCCAGCAGCTGCACATCTGTGCCGGCGGCGACCAGGCCCGCCTCCAGCGCCGCCTCGAACATGTAGCCGGAAATGCGGGTGTCCTTGCCGATCACCACGATCGGGCGGCGCCCGTCCTGGCCGTGCCGGGCCACCAGCACGCGGCCCAGCGCATTGCCCAGGCGCAGCACGAAGTCGGCCGAGATCGCTCCCTCACCGACACGTCCGCGGATGCCATCAGTACCGAAGTACTTGCGGCCTCCCATCAAGCCACCTCCGGCGCCGGCTGGCGGCCCAGCATCGCCAGCAGGTCGGACAGGCGGTCACGCATTTCGCGGCGGTCGCAGATCTGGTCGATGGCACCATGCTCCAGCAGGAATTCCGAACGCTGGAAACCTTCCGGCAGTTTCTCGCGCACGGTCTGTTCGATCACGCGCGGACCGGCGAATCCGATCAGCGCCTGCGGCTCGGCGATGTTGATGTCACCCAGCATCGCGAACGAGGCCGACACGCCACCGGTGGTGGGATGGGTCAGCACCGAGATGTACGGCAGGCCGGCTTCACGCAGCTTGCCCAGCGCAGCCGAGGTCTTGGCCATCTGCATCAGCGAGAACAGGCCTTCCTGCATGCGCGCGCCGCCACTGGCGGAGAAGCAGACGTATGGCGCGCCGATCTCCACGGCAGCCTCGGCCGCCAGCGAGAAGCGCTCGCCGACCACCGAACCCATCGAACCGCCCATGAAGGCGAAATCGAACGAGGATGCGACCAGCGGACGGCCCTTGAGCAGGCCGCGCATGGCGATCAGCGCGTCGTACTCGCCGGTGTTCTTCTGCGCGATCTTGATGCGCTCGCTGTACTTCTTCTGGTCCTTGAACTTCAGCAGGTCGGTCGGCCCCAGGCGCGCACCGATCTCGGTGGTGCTGTCCGCATCGAACAGCGCGGCCAGGCGCGCGCGCGCGCGGATCGCCATGTGGTGACCGCACTTCGGGCAGACCTCCAGGTTCTCTTCCAGTTCCGGCCGGTACAGCGCGCTGCCGCAGTTGCTGCACTTTTCCCACAGGCCCTCGGGGACGCTGCGCTTCTTGCTGGGGGTGTTGTCGGTGCGGATGCCGGACGGCATCAACTTGCTGAGCCAACTCATGCGGGAGGACACTTCCGTTCAGGGCGGCCCGGGGGCCGCAAAGGCGGACAGTCTAGCTCCGCTTTCCCCGCCCGTGCACCCCTTGCCGGCCTGTGGGCGGCGGCGGAAAAACCATGCTGGGACGTACGTTTAGCGCAGGCAGCGCCGGGCCACGCCCGGCGGATACGCCGTAGCGCGCACCGTCGGGCATGGCCGGGCGCTGCCGTCAGGCGTCCAGGGCCTGGCGCAGGGGCGCCAGGAATGCGTGCGCCCGCTGAGCCGCCTCTTCGGCCGAGGTCGCTTCGGCCAGTGCCGCGACCAGGGCGCTGCCCACCACCACACCGTCTGCCTCGCGCGCCATGGCCGCCGCACTGGCGGCATCGCGGATGCCGAAGCCGGCCACCACCGGGACCGTGGCCCGTTCACGCAGCGCCTGCAGGCGTACGCTGGCGGCCTCGCTGTCGAGGCGGTCGGACGCACCGGTGACACCGGCAAAACTGACGTAGTACAGGTAGCCCCGCGCCAGCGCGAGCAGTTTGTCCGCGCGTGCCGGGCTGGTGGTCGGGGAGGCAAGCAGGACCAGGGCCAGGCCTTCCGCATCAAAGGCCTGCTGGGCTTCGCCGGCTTCCTCCGGCGGCAGGTCGACCAGCAGCACGCCATCCACGCCGGCGCTCACCGCGGCCTTGGCGAATGCCGCGT
The DNA here is from genome assembly GCF_056760395.1 of Stenotrophomonas sp. STEN009. Lineage (NCBI taxonomy): Bacteria > Pseudomonadati > Pseudomonadota > Gammaproteobacteria > Lysobacterales > Lysobacteraceae > Stenotrophomonas > Stenotrophomonas sp. STEN009. Next base: position 8,414 of record NZ_JBRRES010000007.1, read on the forward strand.
AGCCATGGATCTCCACAGGATTGAGATAGCCCATCAGCACCACCGGCGTCTGCGCATCGCGCTGGCGGAACTGCGCTACCGCCTGCAGGACGTAACGGCTGCCTGCACCGCGCGCCAGCGCACGTTCGGAACTGCGCTGGATGGTCGGGCCGTCGGCCATCGGATCGGAGAACGGCACCCCCAGTTCGATCACATCGGCGCCCGCCTCAACCAGTGCATGCATGACCGGCACGGTTGCTTCCAGCAGAGGATCGCCAGCGGTGACGAAGGGAATCAGTGCCTTGCGCTGCTGTTCGCGCAGGCGCTGGAAACAGGCGTCGAGTCGGGATACGGGCATGTCAGATACATCCTTCGATCAGGTCAACGGCGCCGCTGGCGCCCCAATGCATTCTGGATACGGTGCCATCCACGATCTCCACGCGGATCGCCAGATCGGAACCGGGGTCCTGCCAGAGCAGGGATTCGCCGGCGTCGGCATCAACGCCCAGCGCAGCTGCGATGACGCCCCGCGGCATCTGCTGCAGCACCTGCGCACGCGGCATGTCCAGGCGCAGTCCGAACGGCCCGGGCTGGGTCACCACCAGGCCCGAATCGTCGATCGGAGCCAGGTCGAAACGCACCACGTTGCCGTCCTGCACCAGCATCGCCACGCCCTCGGGCAGCGTGCCGCGCTCGTAATAGTCGCAGCGCCCGGCCGTCGCCTCGGCGAGGCCAGCCGAGTGCCACTGCGCCTCGGCCTGCAGTTCGCTGAAAGGCTGGCCGATCAGCACCTCGCCGGCATGGTCCAGCGCGACCGAAGCCACCGTCGGCGCGGCCCCGTCATCTGCGACCTCCCCTGCTGCAGGCAACGGTGCATCCTCGATCGGGTGATGGGCGGCATCGTCGTCGTTGCTGGCCACCTGGCGTGCCGGGGCGATGGCCGCCGGAGACGTCGCCGCGGGCGCCAGCACCGGCGGATCGGGCGGCGTGCAGCCGCCCAGCCCCACTGCCAGTACCAGCGCGCCACCATGGCGCAGCATGGGCCTCACAGCACCAGTCCTTCGCGTGCGGCGATGGTATGCACGTCCTTGTCGCCACGCCCGGACAGATTGCACAGCACGATCTGGTCGCGCGGACGCTCGCGCGCCAGCTTGATCGCCTGCGCCAGCGCGTGGCTGGACTCCAGCGCCGGCAGGATGCCCTCGGTGTGTGCCAGCAGATGGAACGCCTGCAGCGCTTCTTCGTCGGTGATGCCGAGATAGCGCGCGCGCCCGCTGTCGGCCAGGAACGCGTGCTCCGGGCCGACCCCCGGATAGTCCAGGCCGGCCGACACCGAGTGGGTCTCGATGATCTGGCCGTCGTCGTCGCACAGCACGTAGGTGCGGTTGCCATGCAGCACGCCTGGACGCCCTGCTGCGATCGAGGCGGCATGGCGGCCTGTGTTGATACCGTCACCGGCCGCTTCGGCGCCGATGATCTCGACCTGGCGGTCGTTGAGGAAGGCATGGAACAGGCCGATCGCGTTGCTGCCGCCACCCACGCACGCCGTGATCGCATCCGGCAGCCGGCCATACTCAGCCAGCATCTGTTCGCGCGCTTCGCGGCCGACGATGGCATTGAAATCGCGCACCATGCGCGGATACGGGTCCGGGCCCGCCACGGTGCCGATGATGTAGAAGGTGTCCTGCACGTTGGTCACCCAGTCGCGCATCGCTTCATTGAGCGCATCCTTCAGGGTCGCCGAACCGGAGGTGACCGGCACCACCGTCGCGCCGAGCAGCTTCATCCGGTAGACATTGATCTTCTGCCGCTCGATGTCGGTGGCGCCCATGTACACCACGCACTCCAGGCCCAGGCGTGCGGCAACGGTGGCGCTGGCGACGCCATGCTGGCCGGCGCCGGTCTCGGCGATGATGCGCGTCTTGCCCATCCGCGCCGCCAGCAGCGCCTGGCCGATGGTGTTGTTGATCTTGTGCGCGCCGGTGTGGTTCAGGTCCTCGCGCTTGAGCAGGATCTGTGCGCCGCCGACGTGGTCGCTCAGGCGCTGGGCATGATAGATCGGGCTCGGCCGGCCCACGTAATGAGCCAGATCGCGGTCGTAGGCCGCCTGGAACGCGGGGTCCTGGCGGGCCTGGTCATAGGCCTGGGCCAGCTCCTGCAGCGGACCGACCAGGGTTTCGGCGACAAAGCTGCCGCCATAGCGGCCGAAGTGGCCCTGGGCATCCGGGAAGGCGTGGTAGTCGGCAATGGGGGAGGCAGACATGGCAGGGACCGGTGATTCAGACAGGTGGATACTCTAGCGCACGGGTCATGACCGGAAAATGGATATTATCTGGCACATATCGTCAGGAAATCTCACATGAGCCGATCCCTGCTGCCGCCACTCAATGCGCTGCGCGCGTTCGAGGCCACCGCCCGTCTGGGCGGTGTGGGCCGCGCCGCGCAGGACCTGCATGTCACCCACGGTGCAGTCAGCCGGCAGCTGAAGCTGCTGGAGGATCATCTGGGCCTGGCCCTGTTCCAGCGCGCCGGGCGTGGCCTGCGCCTGACCGCATCGGGAACACTGTTGCAGGCGGCCTGCAGCGAAGCCTTCGCCGGCATCGAAGACTGCGTGCGCGAGCTGCGGCGGCCCGCGGCGTCGCCAGCGCTGGTACTGGGCTGCAGCGGCAGCGTGCTGGCGCGCTGGATGATTCCGCGCCTCCCCGCCCTGCAGGCCGCACTGCCCGGTGTGCGCCTGCAGTGGTCGGCACTGGACGGCAGCTTCACCGAGGCGCAGGCGGCACTGGATGCGGTCCTGCTGCTGGCGCAGGGGCCGTGGCCACGGGGCTGGCAGGTGCGCGAGCTGGCGCCCGAGCGGGTGGGCGTGGTGGTGGCACCGTCACATCCGGCGGCGCAGCGCCTGCGCCATGTGCCGCCCTCGGCACTGCTGCAGGAGACGCTGCTGCACACCAGCTCACGGCCACAGGCGTGGCCGACGTGGGCGCAGGCGCACGATCTCGACCCCGCCCGGCTGCGGCTGGGCACGGGTTTCGAACACCTTTACTACCTGCTGGAAGCGGCGGTGGCCGGGCTGGGTCCAGCGATCGCGCCGGAGCCGCTGGTCGCTGAGGATCTCGCGGCAGGCCGGCTGCTGGCCCCATGGGGTTTCGCCGCCACGGGCGGCTTCTGGGTCCTGGCGCGGCCGGAGGGCCAGGCCGACGCACGCGTCGACGCCCTGGCGGACTGGGTCGCGGCCCAGCTGAGGTAACGTGACGCCGCAGCCTCCCGGTCCTACTCCAGCACGGTGCAGTCGGCGCGGCGCACTTCCTCGACGAAGGTGCGCATCCTGTAGCCGTCCTTGATGCCCGGCTCCAGTTCAATGCCGCTGGAGACGTCGACGCCCCACGGCAGGGTCGCCAGCACCGCGTCGTACACATTGTCCGGGGTCAGACCGCCGGCCAGCAGGAATGGCCGATGCAACCCGGTCGGAATGCGGGTCCAGTCGAATGCAACACCGGTACCGCCACCGCCCCCCGGTGCATGGCTGTCGAACAGGAAGCCGGCCGCGCTCGGATAGCGCAGTTGCAGGGTACGCGCGTTGACTTCCTCACGTCCCCCCATCGCGACCGCCTTCAGGTAAGGCATGTTGAAGCTGCGGCAGTAGCTCTCGTCCTCCTCGCCATGGAACTGCAGCAGGGTGGGCCGCACGGTGCGCAGCACTTCGCGCACCTCTTCCTTGCTGTTGTTGCGGAACAGCGCCACCACGTCAACCATCGGCGCGATCGCCTGGCGCATCGCGCGCGCTTCGGCGGGCGCAACCCGGCGGCTGCTCTCGCGGGCGAAGATGAAACCCACCGCATCCACGCCGAGCTCGCCGGCCAGGCGCACGTCGCCGGCACGGGTCATTCCACAGAACTTGATGCGTGTACGGTAGTAAGAGCGGCTCATAGCGTGACCTCGGCGGGCAGATGCCAGTTGTCGGGGTACAGCGGTCCAAGAAACACCAGGCCCTGCGGCGGTGCAGTGGGACCGGCTACGGTGCGATCCCTTCCGGCCAGCAGCTCGGCGATCCACTCCACCGGTTTCTCGCCGCTGCCGACCAGGATCAGCGAACCGACGATATTGCGAACCATGTGATGAAGGAATGCATTGCCTTGTACCGCCACCTCGATCACCTCGCCGTGGCGGCTGACCTGCAGTGACTGCAGCTCGCGCCGCGCATGCAGGGCCTGGCACTGGACCGAGCGGAACGCGCTGAAGTCGTTCTCACCCAGCAGCGCCTGCCCGGCCGTGTGCATCAGCGTCGCGTCCAGTGCGCGACGCTCCCAGCTCAGCGTCTGCCGGTCCAGCGCCGGCCGTACTTCGCGATTGAGCAGCCGGTAACGGTAGCGGCGCGCCCGCGCTGAGAACCGCGCATGGAAATCCTCCGCCACCGGTACGCACCAGCGCACCGCGATCGAGCGCGGCAGGCGGGTGGTGGTACCCAGCATCCAGGCGCGCGGGTCGCGCACTACGTCGGTATCGAAATGCACGACCTGGCACTGGCCGTGCACGCCGGCGTCGGTTCGGCCAGCGCAGACCACCTGCAGCGGCGCGTCGGCCACCGAAGACAGGGCCTGCTCAAGACTGGCCTGGACGCTGGGACCGCCCTCTCCCAGGTTCTGCCAGCCTCTGAAATCGCTGCCGTCGTACTCGACGCCAAGCGCATAACGCATGTGCTACCTCGATGTTGCGGAGTGGACGACGCTCAGGCCGGATCGCGTTCCGACCAGACCGCCAGTTCATTGCCACCGGGTTCGACGAACTGGAAGCGGCTGCCGCCCGGGAAGGAGAACACCGGCCGCACCACCTCACCACCCGCCTGGCGCACGGCCATTTCGACCGGGGCCAGCTGATCGGCGTACAGCACCAGCAGCGGGGCGCCTTCGGTGGCGCGTTGCGGCTGGCCGCGGAAGAAGCCGCCCTGCAGGCGACCATCGTCGAAGGCGGTGTAGTCGCTGCCGTAATCGACGAACGACCAGCCGAACACCTTCTCGAAGAAGGCACGGCTGGCGGCCGGGTCGCGGGACGCGAACTCAACATAGTCGATGCGACGCTCGCGGGTCATGGCAGGGTCCTTGTCGAAGGTATCGGTCACGGCAGCCGGGCCAGCAGCTCGCGCGCCTGCGCCTGGCAGTCCGGGTCGCCCCCTTCGGCAACCTCCAGCAGCAGGGTACGCGCGGTCTGTGCGTCGCCCAGATCCAGGTAGGCGATCGCCAGTTCCAGGCGTTCCTGCCCGGCGCGGGGCGACCATGTGTCGCCGGCATCCTCCACCGACGGGGCGTCGTTGTCCTGCAGATCGGCGGGCAGGTCGAACACGCCGCGGAACTGCGGCTGCTGCTCGGCATGCAGCGCGTAGTCCGGGACCGAAACCCCGGAATCGGCTTCCTGGGCCGTCGGCCGGCCAACACCCCTCTCGTCCACCGGTTCGTCCCAGCGCGGCAGGTCGGTCACGGGTTCCGGCAACGGTGCCTCGTCCTTGCCATCGCCCGACGGCTGCCCGTCCGTGCCGCCCGATCCGTCTTCGGATCGGGCGTCGGCGATCGTCGCCCAGGCCGGCATCGCCGGCTCCTGGCGCCCGCTGTCGGCATCGGCGGTAGACCACGCAGACTGCTCGGCCAGCGTATCAAGCGCCGCACCGGCCGGCACGGCCGCCGCCAGAGCTGCGGCATCGTCCTCCTCGCGCAGCGGCGGCAGCGGCGATGGCTTGCGACGGCGCAGCAACCATGCGGCGCCTGCCAGCACCAGCAGCACCGGCAGTCCCAGCCAGTACCACGGCGTTCCGGCGTCACGCGCGCCCGGCGCCTGTGCCAGCCGTTGCTGAGCCGCCGCCAGGTCGTTGTCCTTCATCGCGATCAGCGACTGCTGTTGTGCCTTCAGCGTTTCCAGTTCGGCCACACGCTGTTTCAGCTCGCCGATCTCGGCATCGCGGGTGGCGATGTCCTCGCGCGCCTGGCGAAGTTGTTCGTTGCCCAGCATGTCACCCTCGCTGCCGGCTCCGGTGCCGGTGGTTGTGCCCGCGTGCGCGGCGTCGGACGCCAGCGCCGGGGCGATCTCAAGTCGTGCCCCGGCCGCGGCGGCCGGAGAAGTGGCCCGCGCAGCGACCGCAGGTGCAGGAACGCCTGCCGGCTGCGGCACGGTACGCGCCTGCCGCCACTGCGCGGCGTGTTCGCGGACCAGGGCACCGGCTTCGGCCGCATCCACCGCCGCCAGCGCGTCACTGCCGGGCATGCGCAGTACCGCACCCTGTTTGAGCAGGTTGATGTTGCCCCGGATGAAGGCCTCGGGATTGGCACGCAGCAGCGCAATCATCGCCCGGTCGCGGCTGACCTGGTTGCCGCGGGCGACCGCGCTGGCGATCTGCGACAAGGTCTGCCCGCGCTGCACGGTGATGCTGCCATCGGCAGCCGGCGGCAACGACGGTGCAGCGGCAGCGCGCGGACGCACCGGTGCAGCCGCCGTGGTCGCACTGGCCGGCGTCCCGCCCTGTGCAGGCGCCGGTACCGCCGCCTCGGCGGGCGGATCGCGGGCGATGGTATTGGAGAGCGTGCCCGCCGGTGCGACGATTTCCGGTTCCGCCACGGCCAGCGCGCTGGAGGGCGCATCGATCAGGGCCGAATACTCGCGCACCAACCGTCCCTGCCCCCAGTCGGCCTCGACCAGGAAGCTCAGCGACGGCGTCTCCACCGGCATCTGCGAGGTGACCCGCACCACGGCCCGCCCCTGCGCATTGCGGGTCAGCTCGAACTGGAGCTCGCCCACCAGGCCGGTCGGCTGTTGCAGGCCGACACGTTCGAACGTGGCTGGCGATGCCAGCGCCACGCGCAGATTCTCCAGCTCCGAAGGATCGGCGGACACCACCGGAATCTCCGCCAGCAGCGGCTGACCGGGTCTGGACAGGACGCGGATGTCGCCCAGCCCCAGCGCGAACACCGGACTGCTGGCCAGAGCCAGCAGTGCGGCAGACAGATAGGTGAGCGGGCGCGATGCGCCCTTGGCCCGTTTATTCATGGGCGACACTATAAAGCGTGCGGACCGGGGTCCGCACGCACAGAGCAGCCCAGGGCGCCCGGGCTGTCGATCAACGCTGCTCGGCAGCGACCAGCTCTGCCAGCTGCACCGCGTTCAGGGCTGCGCCCTTGCGCACGTTGTCCGACACGATCCACAGATTGAGGCCACGCGGATGCGACAGATCCTCGCGGATGCGGCCGACGTACACCGCATCGGTGCCCGATGCGTGGGTGACCGGCGTCGGATAGCCGCCGGCTTCATGGCGGTCGACCACCTCGATGCCGGGCGACTGTTCAAGCAGCGCACGGGCCTCGGCCACGGTGACCTTGTCGCGGGTCTCGATCGCCACCGACTCGGAATGGCCGTAGAACACCGGCACGCGCACCGCGGTCGGGTTCACCAGGATGCTGTCGTCGCCCAGGATCTTGCGGGTTTCCCACACCAGCTTCATTTCTTCCTTGGTGAAGCCGTTGTCCTGGAAGTCGTCGATGTGCGGGATCAGGTTGAAGGCGATCTGCACCGGGAAACGCTGCGGATCGATCTCCTGGAAACTCAGCAGCTGGCCGGTCTGCTTGCCCAGCTCCTCCAGTGCGGAGCGTCCACCGCCGGACACCGACTGATAGGTGGAGACGTTGATGCGCTCGATGCCATAGCGACGATGCAGCGGCGCCAGCGCGACCAGCATCTGCATGGTCGAGCAGTTGGGGTTGGCGATGATGCCGCGCGGACGATTGCCGATCTGGTCCGGATTGACCTCCGATACCACCAGCGGCACGTCATCGTCGTAACGGAAGGCCGAGGAGTTGTCGATCACCACCGCACCGGCGGCGGCGAACTTCGGTGCGTACTCCTTGGAGACGCTGCCACCTGCGGAGAACAGGGCGATCTCCACACCCTTCGGATCGAAGCTCGCCAGGTCCTGGATCCTGACCTTCTCGCCGTTGAACTCGACCTCACCACCGGCCGAACGCTCGGAGGCAAGCAGGCTCAGGGTTCCGACCGGGAAACCGCGCTCGGCCAAGATGGCCAGCATGGTCTCGCCGACGGCGCCGGTGGCACCGACGATGGCGACATGGAAGCGGCGTTGTGCATTGCTCATGGGGGAACTCTCAAGAAAACGGATGGGAAAAATTCACGCACGACAGCTGGGTTCGGGGAACCTCCTCGGACGGAACGCGCGGAGGCTCCCTATCGTTTCCCGTTTTTTTTGCCCAGGGCGGCACGTGCGGCCAGCGCCGCGTCGGCATTGATCGCGCTCGGCATGTGCGCCGGCCCGCCGGCCAGGCCGAGCGCGGCCAGCAGGTTGTCCACGGCCCGCTGCACCATCGCCGTACGCGTGGCCAGCGAAGCGCTGCCGATGTGCGGGGTCAGCACGACGTTGCGCAGCGCCAGCAGTTCCGGGCGTACGGCCGGCTCGCCTTCGTAGACGTCCAGCCCGGCAGCGGCCAGGCGCCCATGGGCCAGTGCATCGGCCAGCGCTGTTTCGTCGACCAGGCCTCCGCGCGCGATGTTCACCAGCGTGGCCGTCGGTTTCATCTTCGCCAGCGCAGCGGCGTCGATCAGGTGGTGCGAGGCCGGGGTGTAAGGCAGCACGAGCACCAGATGGTCGGACTGCGCCAGCAGCGTATCCAGATCGACATAAGCGGCACCGACTGCTGCTTCGGCATCTGCTGGCAGTCGCGAGCGGTTGTGGTACAGCACCTTCATGCCGAAACCATGCGCGCCGCGACGGGCGATGCCCTGGCCGATCCGCCCCATGCCGAGAATGCCCAGGGTGCTGCCGTGGATGTCGGCACCGAGCATGGTCTGGAACGACCATTGCTGCCAGTGCCCTTCACGCAGCCAGCGCTCGGATTCGGTGATCCGGCGCGCGGCGGCCATCAGCAGTGCGAAGCCCAGATCGGCGGTGGTCTCGGTAAGCACGTCGGGGGTATTGCTGGCCAGGATGCCCGCCGCGCTGAGCGCGGTCACATCCAGGTTGTTGTAGCCCACGCCGACGTTGGCAACGACCTGCAGCCGCGAGGCATTGGCCAGCTCGGCCGCGCCGATACGCTCGTTGAGGGTGATGATCGCGCCATCGGCGCTGGCCAGTTGTGCGGCGATCTGCTCAGCCGACCACACGGTGACGGCGTCGGTGGTGCGCAGCTGCACGCGATCACGCAGCGGCGCGATGACCGCCTCGATCAGCGGCTGGCTCACCCACACCGTCGGCCGCGTTTCAGCCATCGACCTGCCCGGGAATGCGGGGCGTGATGGTGCCGACATCGCCGCATTGCGCGCGGTGACGCAATGCCTGGTCCATCAGCACCAGCGCCACCATCGCTTCGGCGATCGGCGTGGCGCGGATGCCGACGCAGGGATCATGGCGGCCAGTGGTGACCACTTCGACCACGTTGCCGGCGGTGTCCAGCGATGGGCCCGGCAGGCGCAGGCTGGAGGTCGGCTTCAACACCATCGACGCAACCACCGGCTGGCCGGTGGAAATGCCGCCCAGGATGCCGCCCGCGTGATTGCTGGCGAAACCCTGCGGGGTCAGCAGGTCACGATGTTCGGTGCCCTTCTGGGCCGCGCTGGCGAACCCGTCGCCGATCTCCACGCCCTTGACCGCGTTGATGCTCATCAGCGCCGCCGCAAGCTCGCCATCGAGCTTGCCGTAGATCGGCTCGCCCCAGCCCGGGGGCACGTTGTCGGCAACCACGTCCACGCGCGCGCCGACCGAATCGCCGGACTTGCGCAGCGCATCCATGTACGCCTCCAGCTCCGGCACCTGCGCGGCGTGCGGCCAGAAGAACGGATTGTCTTCCACCGCCGACCAGTCGAAACCTGCAGGAGTGATCCCGCCCAGCTGCGACAGATACCCGCGCACGGTGACGCCGAAGCGCTCGGCCAACCACTTCTTGGCGACCACGCCCGCGGCCACGCGCATGGTGGTCTCGCGCGCCGAGGAACGGCCACCGCCCCGCGGATCGCGGATGCCGTACTTGTGCCAGTAGCTGTAGTCGGCATGGCCCGGCCGGAACTGCTGGCCGATGTTCGCGTAGTCCTTGCTGCGCTGATCGGTGTTGCGGATCAGCAGCGCGATCGGCGTGCCGGTGGTCAGGCCCTCGTACACGCCGGACAGGATCTCGACCTCATCGGCCTCGCGCCGCGCCGACGTGTGCCGGCTCTTGCCGGTGGCACGGCGCTGCAGATCGTGGGCAAACTCGGCCGCGTCCAGCGCCAGCCCGGGCGGACAGCCATCGATCACGCAGCCGATGGCCGGCCCGTGCGACTCGCCGAACGTGGTGACGGTGAACAGCTTGCCGAACGAATTGGAGCTCACGGCCGTTGCGCCGCCAGTTCGGTGATGCGGGCGCTGTGGGCGATCAGCTCGCGGCATTCGACCGCGAAAATGCCCATCTGCCCGACCTTGAACTCGATCCAGGCGAAGTCCACTTCCGGCAGCAGCTTGACCAGGTGCTGCTCGGACTCGCCCACTTCGCAGATCAGCAGGCCGTCCTCGCTCAGGTGCAGCGGCGCATCGCGCAGGATCTTCAGCACCAGGTCCAGGCCGTCATCGCCGGCACGCAGGCCCATTTCCGGCTCGTAGGAATATTCCTGCGGCAGGGCATCGGTCTCGTCGTTGGTGACGTACGGCGGGTTGGTGACGATCAGGTCGTAATGGCGGCCGGTCAGGCCACTGAACAGGTCGGACTTGATCAGCGTGACGTTGTGCGCCTGCAGGCGCTCCTTGTTCTCTTCGGCCAGCGACAGTGCGTCGTCGCTCAGGTCCACGCCGTCCACCTCCCAGTTCGGGTAATAGTGGCCCATGGCGATGGCGATGCAGCCCGAACCCGTGCACAGATCCAGCGCGCGGCTGACGTCGCGGCCGGCCAGCCATGGTTCGAAACCACACTCGATCAGCTCGGCGATCGGCGAACGCGGCACCAGGGCGCGCGCGTCGCTCTTGAAGCTCAGGCCGGCGAACCACGCCTCGCCAGTCAGGTAGGCGGCCGGGATACGTTCGTCGATGCGGCGCTGGAACAGCTCCAGCACCCGCACCTTCTCCTCCTGCAGCAACCGCGCCTGGCCATACGCCGGGCCCAGGTCATGCGGCAGGTGCAGGCTGTGCAGCACCAGTTGGGTCGCTTCGTCCAGGGCGTTGTCGTAGCTGTGCCCGAAGGTCAGCCCGGCGGCGTTGAAACGGCTGGTGCCGTAGCGGATCAGGTCGATGATCGTGTGGAGTTCGGCGGCCGTTTCAGCGGTCATGGCGGTACTGCGGGCAAAGTGGCCCCCGATTATAGGGGCTGGCGCCTGCGCCGGCATCCGTTGCGACGGAAACGATCAGGCCGCAGCCGGTATGATGGGGACCACTTCGCGCGGGGGCTCCCATGTTCAATCGCAACGTCGGCATCATCCTGCTGATCGCCCTGGCGGCGGGCCTGGGCCTGCTCGCCGCGCAGCAGGTCTTTGCTCCGAAGCCCCCGGCCGGCCAGCCGGCCACCGAAGCGATCACCCTGTACCCGCAGCCGCGCGAGCTGCCCGACTTCAACCTGGCCCAGTCCGATGGCACGCGGCTCATTCCGGGCGAGCTGAAGGGCCATTGGACCTTGGTGTTCCTGGGGTTCACCTTCTGCCCCGACGTGTGCCCGACCACCCTGGCCGAACTGGCCGGTGCGCAGCAGCAGTGGGAAGCACTGCCCGACGGGCTGCGTCCGCGGGTGCTGTTCGTCTCCGTCGATCCCGAGCGCGACAGCGCCACCCGCCTTGGCGAGTACGCGCACGGCTTCCACAAGGACACCCTGGCGGCCACCGCCGACGTCCCTTCGCTGGAACGCTTCGCCACCGCACTGGGCTTCGTGTTCCAGAAGGTGCCGGGCAAGCATTTCGACGAGAATCCCGAGGATTACACCGTCGAGCACTCGGCCAGCCTGGCCGTGCTCGATCCGCAGGGCCGGCTCGCCGGCCTGGTGCGGCCCCCGTTCAACGCGCCGGCGATCGCCCGCGACCTGCAGAAGCTGACCGAGAAAACCGCCCCATGAGCCTCACCACCGCCCTGACATACGCCCTGCCCCATCGCCTGTTGTCCTCGATGGCGCGCTCGCTGGCGTACTCGGACAACCCGCGCGTGTCGCGCTGGCTGATCGACACCGTCAGCCGCAGGTTCAACGTCAATCTGGACGAAGCCGCCAACCCCGACCCGCGCAGTTACGCCACCTTCAACCAGTTCTTCACCCGTGCGCTGAAACCGGGCGCACGCGTGGCCGATGTCGATCCGCGCACCCTGGTGATGCCGGCCGACGGCCGTGTCAGCCAGCTCGGCAACATCGAGGCCGGCCGCATCTTCCAGGCCAAGGGCCAGTCGTTCACCGCCGCCGAGCTGCTGGGCAGCGCCGAGGACGCCAAACCGTTCAACGACGGCCTGTACGCGACCGTCTACCTGTCCCCGCGCGACTACCACCGTGTGCACATGCCCTGGACCGGCACCCTGCGCGAGACCGTGCATGTGCCAGGCCGCCTTTTCAGCGTGGGTCCGGCCGCCGTGGCAGGCGTGCCACGCCTGTTCGCACGCAACGAGCGCCTAGTCTGCCATTTCGATACCAGCTTCGGCCCGATGGTGAGCGTGATGGTCGGCGCGCTGCTCGTCTCCGGCGTGGAGACAGTGTGGAGCGGTGAGGAGATCCCTCAGTACGGTGACCGCATCACCCGCAAGGACTATCGCGGCCAGGGCATCCGCCTGGAGCGCTTCGCGGAGATGGCACGCTTCAACTATGGCTCGACCGTGGTCGTGCTGCTGCCGCCGGGCGTGGCGGAGTTCGCTCCACACCTGGCGGCGGAGTCACCGGTGCAGCTCGGCCAGGCCCTGGCCACGCTGCGCTGACAATCCCGCCACCGGGTTGCTGCGCAGCGCCGGGCACGCGCCCGGCACTACGCACAGGCCCCTACTGCAGGGTGGGGGCCGGGCCGACGTCCATGCCGTCGTAGTCTTCCACACCCATCTGCGCTGCCAGCGCTGCCAGCTCCTGGTTGCGGCGATCCAGCGACGCTTCGTCGTGGACCTCCACGCGCTCCACATGCAGCACGTGGAACGGCGCGTCCCCCTCGTCCGGCTCCTGCTCGAACACCTCCACCAGGGTGTAGCCCTGCGCCTGCAGATGCGCGGCCAGTGCCTGCAGCGGCTTGGCAGTGGAATGCACGAAGAAATAGCCCCACAGCAGCGGGCCGCTGATGTCCCAGTCGGTGTTTTCGCGCAGATTGGCGAACAGGTTGCGGGTTGCTTCAAGGTCCATGGCAGTTCCAGAGGTCGTGGAGATTACTTTTCGCAGCCCTGCAGCTTCAGCACCTGGCCGTGGCGCAGGCTGTAGGCTGGTGCCTTCAGACCGTTGGCGCGCGCCAGCGTCGACACGTCGCACTGGAATTTGGCCGCGATGCGGCCCAGCGTCTCGCCGCGGCCGACCTTGTAGCTGCGTGCCGGCTTCGGTCGCGCGGCCGGTGCCGGCCGAGGCGCGGCCACTGCCGCCACCGGTGCGGTCGGTACGCTGGTCGAACTGGCCGCATCGGCCACCGGCACCACGCCGCCCACCGCCACGCTGCCGGTGTAGCTGGCAGCGCTTGGCCGCACGATGGCGGCGTTGAGGTCGGCCGTAATCAGGGTGCGCGCCAGGTCGGCACGCGGTCCGCTCACGCAGTTGCGCTGATACAGGCTCGCGATGCGGGTGGTTGCGTTGATCAGGGTGCCGGCCGGAATCCAGCCATCAGCCTCATAACGCGGATTGAGGTTGCGCAGCGCACGCATGTAGCCATCACGGGTGCCGTGGCTGCCCAGGCAGATGGTCAGCTCGTAGATGGTGGTCGAGCGCGCCAGGCGCAGGGTGGCCGGCTGCGCGCTGATCTTCGGGAACTCCACGCCGTACTGCTGGGGGTGCAGGAAGATCCACGCCGCAGCGATCACCATCGGCACGTAATCCTTGGTTTCACCGGGGAACTGGTTGTAGACACGGTCGACCCAGAAGCTCTGCCCCGGGTTCTCGCGCGCCACGCGCAGGGCGCGCCCTTCACCCCCGTTGTACCCGGCCAGCGACAACTCGATGTTGTTGTTGAGCTCGCGCATGCGCTCGTTGAGATAGGTCGCACTGGCTTCAGCAGCGCTGTGGGCATCAAAGCGGGTATCGAACCCGGTGCCGTCCGGACCGAGGCCGAAACGCCGCCCGGTGGCCGGCATGAACTGCATCAGGCCGGCGGCGCCAGCGCGCGAGGACGCATGCACGCGCCCATTGGATTCCTTGGCCATGATGCCGAACAGGAGCGCTTCGGGCAGGCCGCGCTTCTCCCACTCCGGCCACATCACGGCACGCAGGTTCTGGTAGTTCTCGTAGCTGGTCAGCAGCGCCGGACGCATGTCGGTCAGCCAGCGGCGGATGCCGGCCTGGACGGCCGGGTTGTACTCGACCATGTTGTCGAAGGCGTGCCGCTTGTCGTTGAGCAGTGCCGCTGCGCGTGCGGCTTCCGGCACGTCGGCGGTCAACGGACCGATATGGTCGGGGTCGGCTTCCAGCCGCTCGGCGGGCAGTTCACCGCCCTCGTCTTCCGCGGCCGCATCGGCATCGCGCTTGAGCAGGCGCTTGTAGGTGGCCAGCATGTTGCTCATCTGACAACCCTTCTGCTTCACGCACTCACTGATGACATCCTCCATGTCCTCCAGCGCCGCGTCGGCCTCGTTGCTGCCCTTGGGGTCGGCGTTGGCCACCAGCAGCAGCGCATCGCTGTAACGCTTCTCGGCAGCCGTCATGCGCTGCTGCAGGGCATCTACCTTCACTTTGTCCCGGGCGGAAACCCGCTGGGCGTGGGCATCGGGGGCCAGGGAAACCAGGCCAGCCAGGGCCAGCAGCGGCCAGGTGCGGGAAATCAGGACAGGAACGGGCATTTTTGGCACTGTGTGCGAAACAGGCAGGCAGAGTAGCGGCGCCGCCAAGGTCGGGGCAAGCCGACCTTCGGGCCGTCATCGCTGCCGGTTAACATTGGGCGCATTCACCACAAGGGCTGGACCATGGATCCGATTCTGCTCGGCAAAGGCATCACCGACGATGTGGCCGTTACCCTGCTGCCGAAACTGGGCAACCGCCACGGGCTGGTGGCGGGCGCCACCGGCACCGGCAAGACCGTGACCCTGATGACCCTGGCCGAAGGATTCTCGCGGCTCGGGGTTCCGGTGTTCCTCGCCGATGTGAAGGGCGACGTGTCCGGCCTGGCCGTGCCCGGCACGGGCAGCGAAGCGCTGCTGAAGCGCGCTGCGGACATCGGCGTGGCCGACTATGCGCCAGCGGGCAGCCCGGCCATCTTCTGGGACCTGTACGGAAAACTCGGCCACCCGGTGCGCACCACCGTCAGCGAGATGGGGCCGACCCTGCTCGCGCGCATCCTCGAATTGAATGACACCCAGGCCGGCGTGCTGGACATCGTGTTCAAGCTGGCCGACGACCGCGGCCTGCTGTTGCTGGACATGGATGATCTGCGGGCCCTGCTCGGCCTGGTCGCCGAAGAGCGCAAGGACATTTCCACCGAGTACGGACTGGTCAGCGCGCAGTCGATCGCAGCGATCCAGCGTGCCGTGCTGCGGCTGGCGCAGGACGGCGGTGAGAACTTCTTCGGCGAGCCGGCACTGGAACTGGCCGATATCATGCGGGTCAATCACGACGGCCGCGGTGTGATCGGCATCCTCGCCGCCGACCAGCTGGTGCTCAAGCCCAAGCTGTACTCGACCTTCCTGCTCTGGCTGCTGTCGGAACTGTTCGAACAGCTGCCGGAAGTGGGCGACCTCGACAAGCCCAAGCTGGTGTTCATCTTCGACGAGGCCCACCTGCTGTTCGACGATGCGCCTTCCTCGCTGGTGCAGCGCATCGAGCAGGTGGTGCGACTGATCCGCTCCAAGGGCGTGGGCGTGTACTTCTGCTCGCAGTTCCCCGACGACGTGCCCTCCAACATCCTGGGCCAGCTCGGCAACCGCGTGCAGCACGCGCTGCGGGCCTTCACGCCGCGCGACCAGAAGGCGGTCAGGACCGCCGCCGAAACCTTCGTGCCGAACCCGAAGCTGGATGTCGCCAAGGTGCTGAGCCAGCTCGGCACCGGTGAAGCACTGGTTTCCACGTTGCAGGACAAGGGCGTGCCGATGCCGGTCCAGCAGACGATGATCGCGCCGCCCCGCTGCCGGAT
This sequence comes from Stenotrophomonas sp. STEN009, assembly GCF_056760395.1. Classification (NCBI taxonomy): domain Bacteria; kingdom Pseudomonadati; phylum Pseudomonadota; class Gammaproteobacteria; order Lysobacterales; family Lysobacteraceae; genus Stenotrophomonas; species Stenotrophomonas sp. STEN009. The sequence goes on from NZ_JBRRES010000007.1 coordinate 24,611, forward strand.
GGGGCCGGTCACCGAGGCCGAGCGCGCACAGGTGCGTGCCGGCAGCCCGGTCGGCAGCCGCTACGACACGGCGGTCAACCGTGAATCGGCCGCCGAGCTGCTGGCCCAGCGGGCGCAGAAGAGCGTGGAGCAGGCCCAGACCCCGGCCGCGCGCAGCCGCGAGCAGGACGAGGCACAGGAAGGTGGATTCGGCCAGGCGATCAAGGATGCGATCTTCGGCACCAAGCGTCGCCAGGGCATGATTGAAACCATGGCCAAGCAGACCACGCGCACGGTCGGGACCAAGCTGGGCAACCAGATCGTGCGCGGCATCCTGGGCGGCATCTTCGGCGGCAAGCGCTGAGGCCCTTTCGTATTCCTGAGAAGAAGCTGTATTACATGTCCCGTTGGCGTCCGCCCGCAGAGAAAAGCACCGCCCTGATCACCGCCGCCGGCCACGCCCGGCTGAAAGCCGAGCTGGACGACCTGTGGCGGGTACGCCGGCCCGAGGTGGTGAAGGCGCTGGCCGCTGCCGCCGCCGAGGGCGACCGCTCGGAGAACGCCGAGTACACCTACCGCAAGAAGCAGCTGGGTGAAATCGACCGCCGCGTGCGCTACCTGACCAAGCGGCTCGAATCGCTGCGCGTGGTCGATACCACGCCGACCGATCCACAAGCGGTGTTCTTCGGTGCATGGATCGAACTGGAGAACATCGACAGTGGTGAGACCAGCCGTTACCGCATCGTTGGGCCGGATGAAACCGACGCCGGCCTGGGCTGGATCAGCATCGACTCGCCGCTGGCGCGGGCCGTGCTGAAGAAGCGCCTGGACGATGAATTCTCGGTGGAACTGCCGGGCGGCCGGTTCACCTTCGCGGTGATCAGCGTCGAGTACCCGTCTTCGTAACACCGAGCCCTCCCGGCGTTGCTGTCAATCCAGCGCCGGGCATGGCCCGGCGCTACCGGGGCAAGAGCGGCGGCGGGTACAGGCGGCCCTGCCGCAGCGGGCGGAAGTAGTCGGCGTTGCCATGGAAGGCGGCGTCCTGCTGCGGGTACCAGCCGGGGATTCCGGCCAGTGGCAGCGGGCGCAGCTGCAGCGGATCGGTCACCGTCGCGCCCTGCTCGATCGCCCGGGCCACGGTCTCGATGCAGGCACCCTCATCATCGCCGCGCACCACCACGCACTTGCCGACCAGCAGGCGCCCCGGCAGCAACGCCTGTTCCATCAGTGCATGGCCGAACACCGCGGCGATGGTGATGCGACCGGCCTGCCAGTGCGGCGGCGCGAACAGCATCGGCCAATCGTGGGCGTCCCACGCAGCGATCAGCGCATCGTCCTGGACGCACACGATCACGCCGGTCTCGTCGAACTGGGTCAGCGCCGCCTGCGCGCGATTGCGTTGACCGTTTGGCATCGTGGCGACATGCAGGCATTGCCGCCTGTTGAGCGCGTGCTTCAGCTGCGGGTGACACGCCCACACCAGTGCATTGAACAGATCGTGCCAGCTCGCCGCACGGGTGGCGATACGCCCCTGCGCGATGCGCGTTTCGTAGTGCAGGCCATCGGCCAGCAACGCTGCATCCTGCTCGACCAGTCGCCGCCCGCGCAACGCCAGCCGCGCATCCAGCTCGGCAACGGTCGGCCAGCGGTCGCCGGACAGAAGATCGCGGAAGGCACGCACCCGGGCAAACAGCGGATGATCGAACACCGCCGGGTCCACCGCCGCGCGCGGCGGAGGCACGAATCGCCGAGGGCTGCCAGCGTGGCCGGCAGTACCCTCGGCCATGATCAGAGCACCTTCAGGTCGAAGGCCGGGCGCGTGGTCGGCGGCAGCGCGTCGCCATACAGATCGTGTTCGTCGCTCTCGGTGATTTCCACGTTGATGAATTCGCCTACGCGCAGCGGCACCTGGTCGGCATTCTGGATATGCACCAGTCCATCGATTTCCGGTGCATCGGCCCTGGAACGGGCCACGGCGATGTCACCTTCGATGGCATCGACCAGGCACTGCTGCACCGTGCCGATCTTGGCCTCCAGACGTGCGGCCGAGATCTGTGCCTGCTTTTCCATGAAGCGCGCCAGGCGCTCCTGCTTCACCTCTTCCGGGACAGGGTCCGGAAGAGCGTTGGCGGTAGCACCCTCGACCGGCGAATACGCGAACGCACCCACGCGGTCCAGCTGCGCCTCATCGAGGAACGACAGCAGCTCCTCGAACTCCGCTTCGGTCTCGCCCGGGAAACCGACGATGAAGGTCGAACGCACGGTGATGTCCGGCGCGATGCGGCGCCAGTTCTGCACGCGCTCCAGCGTCTTTTCCACCGCACCGGGGCGCTTCATCAGTCGCAGGATACGCGGGCTGGCGTGCTGGAACGGAATGTCCAGGTACGGCAGGATGCGGTTCTCGGCCATCAACGGCACCACGTCATCCACGTGCGGGTACGGGTACACGTAGTGCATGCGCACCCACGCGTCCAGTTCGGACAGGCCCTCGCACAGCGCCTTCAGGCGGGTCTGGTACGCCTTGTCGCGCCACATCTTCTCGGCGTACTTCACGTCCACGCCGTAGGCGGAGGTGTCCTGCGATACCACCAGCAGCTCACGCACACCGCCCCGGACCAGGCGCTCGGCTTCGCGCAGCACTTCATCGACCGGGCGCGAGACCAGCTTGCCGCGCATCGACGGAATGATGCAGAAACTGCACGCGTGGTTGCAGCCTTCGGAAATCTTCAGATAGGCGTAGTGGCGCGGGGTCAGCTTGATGCCGTAGTCGGGCACCAGGTCCACGAACGGATCATGCCGGGGCGGTAGCGCCTCATGCACCGCCTCCATCACGCTCTGGTAGTCCTGCGGGCCGGACACCGCCAGCACGTTCGGGTACGCCTCACGGATCTGTTCGGGGCGCTTGCCCAGGCAGCCGGTGACGATGACCTTGCCGTTCTGGTTCATCGCCTCGCCGATGGCGTCCAGCGACTCCGTCACCGCCGAGTCGATGAAGCCGCAGGTGTTGACCACCACCACGTCGGCCGAGTCATAGGACGGGACGATGTCGTATCCCTCCGACCGCAGCTGGGTCAGGATGCGCTCGGAATCGACAAGGGCCTTCGGGCAGCCAAGGCTGACGAAGCCGACTTTGGGGTTCAGCTGGGACATGGAATCGCGGGACTCTGGGGGCCTGGGCCCCTGCCGGAGTGGCAGGGGTTCCTGGGGGCCGGGGCCTGAAAGGGCGCCAGTATACCGGGGTTGAGGGCCGCGCTCTGAACGGCCCTGGGGTGTACTGAGGGGAGCGTCCCGGATTCGGCCCCACGTGCCATCTCCATCAGCGGGGTACCCGTGAACGCGTCAAGGCCCCCGGCGGCTTGAGCTGGAACTCCGGCTCGACCCGGCGGAACGCGCTGCGAAGGCTCGACGCTCACGGAGCGGCAATCGTCTCACGGTCCACCGTCGCCACGGCCGCACGGGAGCGTTGATTGCGACATCAATAGACGTTGATTGGTCCGTTGTTTGTTGGGCCCGCGTATTCATCGCTCGCGGAGGTCATGCGGCGCCTGTAGATTTCCCTGCCAACGAATTCTGGAAACGAGCAGTTCCCACCGAATTGAAATTGACTCCGATTGGCGCACTCCCACTTGGCGCCAATGCAAAAACGTAATACCCCGCCTTGGGCTGCGTCATGTCGCTGGAGGCTGGATTCGAATCCTCCGCCGGATCTGAATCACCCTCACAGGACCAACCAACGACGGCCGACTCGCCAGATATCACGGTTTCGCCACGCCGCACCTTGGAGTTCAGCCTTGGCGTGAGCGAGCTGACTCCTCGACGCAGAGGGCCTGCATGTGGTGGCGGGTGTCTCCTCCCGATATCGTTGTTAGCAACGTCACATCCGCAAGGAACGGGCAATGCCGCGTCGGCCAACCATTTCGTACAACACTGGCCTCGGGGCCGATGGGAAACCAAAGGCAATTACGGCTGATTACTACTTGGCCACGACTCAGGATGTGATGCAGTTCTATTGCTTCGATGAGCCGGCAGAACAGGGCAGCGAGGGCAAATGGGAGCTCATCGATCATTTGGATCGGACGCGTCTACTCGGCGCCGGTGATAAGGCGACGGCCAAGACTTGGGCTAAGCGCCTGGGCCTCAAGTCATGGACCTATGTCCGCGTCTGACCTCTTAGGTGGGCCGCCTGAGTAGGGGCATGGGCCGAACTATCTGGCGAAGCGCTTTGCCTACCTGACGGTGCGAAATCTTTGCAAGTTGAGCGACAGCCGTCAGCTCTATCCATCCAACGCTTGCCCACTTGTACCTCGCCGATAGAGGATGGACTGCGCCATGCGTTTTAGTTGGGGCACTTCTAAAGTTTGCTCGTTGTCGGAAACAGACATCAGGCAAGGGCGGGATTAGGAGGATTTATCGAGGATAGGACGGATGCCCGCTTCTGGCCGATAGCGGACCTGACAACCCGTGTGCGCCGCTAGGCGGCGTTGTTTCCGAAGATACTGTTCCCAATGCAATGCGGCTGGTGGCTAAAGCCGCCAGCCTACGGACGCGGCATAAGGCCTGCCTAGTTCATTCGAAGTAGTTGGCGGATGAGGACGCCATGGCTGAAGCGGCGCGAGCTGCAATTGATACTTATCGGAATGAAGCAGAATTCACTTCTTTGCTCCGTGACAAATCTACGGCACTGCCGGGAAACTCCTGAACGACTTGTCCTCCTTCGAGAACCAGAACGCGATCCGCAGAGGCGATTGTCTCCGGCCGGTGGGCGACTATGATGCGAGTGAGGTTGAGTTCTCTAATCGCAGTGTTAACGGCTTGTTCTCGCATGACGTCTAGGTGGCTCGTGGCCTCGTCCAGAACAAGGATGTCTGGCGTTCTGTAAAGCGCGCGCGCGAGAACCAGTCTTTGCTTTTGCCCGCCAGAAAGAGAACTCCCCATGTCGCCGATAAGGCCGTCGTATCCAAGCGGCATGCTGATAATGTCGTCGTGAACGCACGCAAGTGTCGCCGCCCATATCACACGATCAGCATCCGTCTCTGGATCAAAGAATGAAATGTTCTCAGCGATGCTGCCGGCAAACAACTGGTCGTCCTGCATGACAGTCCCAATGCGACTCCTTACCGTTGACGCGCCAATCGTGCGGATGTCGATACCATCTATTCGGACTGAGCCTTCCGACGGATTCAGCAGCCCAAGGATCAACTTCAGCATCGTTGTCTTTCCTTCGCCTGACGCGCCGACGATTGCGAGCGACTCCCCTTGTCGGACTGTAAAGCTGCAATCTTTGATTATCCAGGGCTCGCTCTCAGAGTACCTAAATCCAACACCATCAACGGCAATGTCTCCGAACTTGGTGTCAGGCCCATCAAGCATCGGCACTTGGCTCTCTGACTCTTCTAGAACGATATCTCCTAGACGCTCACCATGAAGGCGGAGCATTCGGAGTTCCACCCACTTGTCAACCAATGACCCTACTCTTATGGAAAACTGATCCTTGTACGCCAGATATGCAATCAACATTCCAACCGAGAATATCCCCTGAATGGTCAGCCACGCACCAATCCAGATCGCAGCGACGCGCTCGACGCCAAAAATCATCTGACTTATTGAGGAGAAGCTCAGGGAAATTCGTGATAGTCGCACATCCTTATCCGTGGTTGTATGGATCAAGTTCAAGAATGTCGTTTCTCTTCCAATTTCTTTGCCCGACACCTTGATGCTTTGAATCCCCCGAATGGACTCTAAGAGATGCGTCTCTTGATTGGCGGCGGCTACTAGTTGCTGTTCGGTGCGATCTCTAAGGTGCTGGAACAAGCACGCCCGTGCCGCCAGATAGACTGCCATGGCCCCGACGCTGATTAGCGCGAGCTTCCAGTTGTAAACGAACATAAGAATGAGCGATACCGCCGTCATCAAACCATCGATTAGCGCCTCCACAAAGCTCGTTGTCAGAGTTCTTTGAATTGCTTGCAGGGAAGATAAACGTGAAGTGACGTCGCCCAGGTGGCGCCTCTCAAAGAAGTCCAGCGGCAGACGAATCGCGTGTGCGAAGACGTTTGCGAGCCACTGCACCCCTAACAACGCGGATAGGTGAATGACCGCCCACCCTCTAAAGAAACCGATGACCACTTGTAGTAGAAGCGCTGCGCCGAAGGCCAATCCCAGTACGGCAAGGATGTTCGTGTCAGCTGACACAAGTGCGTGATCCACTACCCACTGCATATAGAAGGGCGCAGTGGCTAAAAGAACCTGTAGGCAAACTGAGAGGAGGGCGATCTGTGCGAGTGAGGTGCGTAAGCCGCAAACTGGCCCAGTAAGCTCGGATAGTGAGACGGGGCGAGGCCTTTTCTTCTTCTGGAAGCCGAACGCTGGCGCCGCCTCCAGAGCCACGCCAGTAAAGCTGTCGCTAAACTCACTGATCGAAACTCGCCTCTCACCGATCGCCGGATCAATGATCGTCATGTATTTGCCGGATACGCCAGTAAGCACGACGAAGTGATTTAGCTTCCAGTGAAGGATGCAGGGTAGCTTAAGGTCTGGAACGTGTTCCATTTCAAGTCTGACGGGCCTGGTGGACATCCCGAGACTCTGTGCCATGACAATTAGCTGGCTTAGCTTGGCGCCCTTCAGGGATATGCGGAATCGCCTCCTGGCCTCAGAGAGCCGGATCCCCTGGCCAAAGTGTGATGCAAGCATAACCACGCATGCGATACCGCATTCCGCGGCCTCAGATTGAAGTACAACCTGTGTCTTCTTCTTCATCCATGATCCGTTTGATTGAAGATCGGGGCGCACCCCCATCCTCAACCCTTAACTTCAGTTGTGACCAGATGCTGCTGGTACGCTGTTGTCGGCAAGGGCGAGACTCTTGCCGATTGAGTAGCCAGCGCTTGCTACCGCCAAAACTGCAAAGAGGATCCCGAAAACCGAGTAAAGCCCTCTATTCTTCGCCATTTCTGTTCTCACTTGAATGAAAGAGCGAGTGGCTACGTCAACGTGCGTTGTCGCGCGCAGCCAGATCCTTGCCGATGTTGTATCCAGCCATGAAATATGCGCCCATGGCCGGAGCCAGGAACTGCAGGAAGCCGCCTTCGACCTTGGCTACGTCTTCGTTCGTCATTTCCTTCATGCTAAATCTCCTTACTCAGTGAAGTTGGTTTCTGATTACTTTGCATTTACGTAGTAGCCAACCGTCATGCCGAAGCCGAGCACTGGCGACACGAGCCAACCGGCTCCAATTATGATTTTGCTTTCGGTGGACATTGCTCCGCCGTCGACCAGCTCAACCTGTTCCGAGTTCATCTCCAACATTGGCACTTCTCCTTAGTAATGGTGCATTTCCCTTGCACCAGGGCTCCAGATACTTCTGGAATCTGTCTAGGAGCCTGAAAGAGCTCCCTTAACTGAAATTAGCGGTTCAAAAAGCCATTCACCCAGTGTTCTCTTTTCACCTATTACGTCCGCTTCGATCAGCATCCCCGCACGAAGGGGTTCGCTCCTGCCGTACACTGACACAGTTTGTGAATTTGGCTTAACAACAACGCGATACTTGGTGTCAGTATCGTTCCCGTTGCTGGCTGACTGACGATTGTCAGGTATTGAAGCGCTGGCGCTGATCCTGGAAACCGTTCCAAGGTGATGTCCGAACTTCTGATAAGGGAACGCGAGGTATCGCAGGTGTACGGTGTTGCCTTCTGATATGAATCCGATCGCTCGGCTTGGCACATCAAACTCGGCCTCAAGAACATCGCCTTGCGAGATGAGGCTTAGCAACTGCTGACCAGTCTGAATGCTTTGGCCCGACTTTACCCCCTGAAGGGAGACGGTTCCCGATACAGGAGCAAGTATTTCAAGTGAGCCTCTGGCGTCATTCTCGATGCGCTCCTGGTCGAGCGTAGCAATCTGCCGCGAATGGACTGCCTTTGCGGCCATCATCTGTTCGGCGACATCTGCCATGCCTAGCCGAAGCTGACTGAGGTTGCGTGCATTTTGTGCGCGCTGACGCTCTAGTGAGCTCACCTGGGCGGCAAAGTCGAGCTTACGCGCGATCTGTTCATCGACCTGGAGTTGGCTAACGAAGCCCTCTGCGGTGAGAGGGCGCATGCGGTCAACAATCGAGCCAACTATTGCCGCTTGTTCGCGCCGGGTGACTATTTCACCATTCAGCACTTTGATTTCCAATTCGGCAGCCGCGATCTGTGCAGCTAGAGCTCGCTCCTTTCGCAGGAGTTGCTGCATCTCAGCAGACGACTCGGAGTCAAGACTCAGCCTCCGATCACGGAGCCTGTCGTCAATGGCCTTTGCTGTATCTCCATCACCTCCAGTAGCGCGGGGGACGGTGACCACGGCAATGCGTTGCCCTGCTGCAACCTGCTCCCCTTCCTGAACTAGTAGTTCTGTAAGAACGCCCGTGGAGGGTGCCAAGATGACAGAGAGCCCCTTTGAAGGGCTTAGGTGTCCGGCAACGGTGGTACGACGCGAATAGCTTCCAAAGAGAAGCACGCAGATGATCGTCGCCGCAAAGAACAACGCCAGGCAGGAAAGTGCCGTAACTCCAAGCGGTTGTGACACTGAAATGCGGCCGATTGACTCGTTGCGTCTGGCCTCGAACACTTCTTTACGAAAGAAATTTTCAGACATCCTTTTCCTTCCAAGTCCACTGATCCCATCCGAATCAGCTTCTCGAGCAATGATGCAAATCCACTAGGCGGCTGGGTTACACGGCAAAAGGAACCTTCCTGGAATTTTTGAGAACGCATTGTTCTGAACGTGGCTATAAAGTTCATATCGCAGGAGCGGCCGGGTGCCCCGCCTGCCTTTCGCGCTGCTGGTTTGATCCGGCTCCTCTCTCTAAGAAGCGAACGACTGGTTGATGATGCAATCTCGCGTTGAGGATGAAGTGGCAAGCGGGTCGTTCGCGAATCCAAGGTGGAATCCGACGTTGTATCCGCCGGCAGCGAATGTGGCGGCAGGTCGGCGTCACGGTAAGTCGTGGACGGCGATGCCCTCTGACCTCCATCTTCATTGGCTGTAGTACTGCACAATGAGGGCAGCAGGCCATTGCGCCGCCGTGCGAACTTCAATCCGGGTCTCTCACTCAACTGGCGATGCCGGCCACTACTGCTACGGAGTCGCTGCCACGGAGTCGGATGCTTCGTCCGACTTCCGAGGTCCAGTTCCTTCGTAGGCCATCTGAGATGGTCTCCTCACTTGTTAAGGATCGACAAGTTTGGCTCGGCATTAGGGCAGTGCTCCCGCCTCAGCCATTGGCGAGGGCCAGTGAGCGGGGGACGCCAGCGCTACCCCTGACCATTGCAACCAAAGGTTTTCAGCCCACCTGCAACTATACGTCCGGCAAAAGCGCAAACCTATGGTTGCCCGTCGATGATAGAGCTTTGTGATTTCATTCTGATCATCGTATCGATATACAGAACCGCCCTTTCCATCCTTGAAAAGGAGCACCTGGACAGCCACGTCGCCGCCTTCGAAATCAGAAAGGCGCACCGTCCGCTCAACCCACTGCCTGCCATCCGATGACGCCATCTGGCGGTCCTGGTACGACGATTGGTTGGCCATAGCCACCGTGTGCATTGTTGCCATCCCCAATGCACACAGAAGGCGAAATTCCTTTTTCATTTCATGAAACTCCATTTATCGGGCGCCTGCGCCTTCACGCCGCGCCCCGGAAACATGCCGAGTTATGATCAGTCCCATATCGCCCCTCCAGACTGGAGTTCCGCGAACGAAATGCTATCTGCTCGCCCTCTTGGCTTCAGCAGGTGCTTTACTGAATCTACTGTCAGAGCCAGACCGGATCAGATGCCAGAATCCCTGGCAGGATCGTCCGCGACGCATTCGATCGAGTCGCGATCCGACGTCGCTTGATGCATCAGCCGCCCGATCACGCACAGCCGCAGACGCCGCGCTAACCCGCCCAGCGCCGACAATGCAGGTCTGTCCACTGCTACGAGGAACCCGACGATGTCCGAATGGATCACCCTGGATACGCATCATGGCCCGGTCCGGGCCTGGCAGGCCCTGCCGGCGGGCACGCCGCGTGGCGGCCTGGTGGTCGTGCAGGAGATATTCGGCGCCAATCCGCACATCCGTGGCGTGGCCGAGCGCTTCGCCGCCGAAGGCTATGCCGTGCTGGCGCCGTCGTTCTTCGACCTGGTCGATGGCCCGGACGCCGACCCCGACGCCCTGCCCTATGACCCTGAAGGGGTGAAACAGGGCCTGGAACGGGTAAGTGCTCTGGGCATTGAACGGGCACTGGAAGTGGTGCGCGCCGCAGCAACCCGGCTTGCCCCCTTCGGCAAGGTCGGCACGGTCGGCTACTGCTGGGGCGGAACGGTGGCGATGCTGTCCGCGCTGCGCCTCGGCCTGCCCTCGGTGAGCTATTACGGCGCACGCAACGTGCAGTATCTGGACGAGACACCGAAGGCGCCGGTGATCTTCCACTTCGGCGCGCAGGACCGCAGCATCCCGCCGGAGGCCGTGGAGGCGCATCGCCAGAAGCTGCCGCAGATGGCGACCTATGTCTACCCGGCCGACCATGCCTTCAACCGCGAGCTCGGACATGCGTATGATCCAGACAGCGCCACCCTGGCGCTGCAACGCACCCTGGACTTCTTCACGGAGCATCTTGGATGAGCGATTTCGAACTTGATTCCCGCCTGGCCACCGACAGCGTTCTGGTGGCGCAAGGCCCGCTGTCGCAAGTGCGGTTGATGAACGACGAACGGTTTCCCTGGCTGATCCTGGTGCCGCGTCTGGCCGGGGTAACGGAGTGGATCGAACTGGACGGCGACCAGCAGGACAAGCTGCGCACCGAACTCAACCGCGCCTGCAAGGCCCTGAAGGGCTCCGACGGGGTGGAGAAGATCAACATCGGCGCATTGGGCAACATCGTGCGCCAGCTGCATTTCCACGTGATCGGCCGCCACGACGGCGATCCGGCGTGGCCGGGACCGGTGTGGGGCAGCGGTCCTGCGCACCGCTACGAACCGGACGCCCTGCAGCAGCATGTCGCCTACTGGAAGGAACGGCTAGGATATCCGGCCCACTCCTGAGACCGTGCCGACACGATGCGATTCAACCTCGTCGCCGCCATCCTGCTGATCCTGATCGGCCTGTTCATGCTTGCCAGCAACCTGGGCTGGACGCACCTGAACCTGTCCAAGCTGCTGCTGACCTGGTGGCCGGTGGCCCTGGTCGGCGTCGGCATCGCCATGCTGTTCGGCCGCGGCAAATAAGCGAAGGCGGCGCAAGCGCCGCCTTCGATCGAGCGACGCCGGGCATGGCCCGGCGCTACCGGTCCGTCAGGTGCGCGGCAGGGTGACGCCGGTCTGGCCCTGGTACTTGCCACCACGGTCCTTGTAGGACGTTTCGCAGATATCATCGGCCGCCGCCTGGAAGAACAGCATCTGGGCCACGCCTTCGTTGGCGTAGATGCGCGCCGGCAGCGGCGTGGTGTTGCTGAACTCCAGGGTCACATGGCCTTCCCACTCCGGCTCGAGCGGAGTGACGTTGACGATGATGCCGCAACGCGCGTAGGTGCTCTTGCCCAGGCACACCACGAGGGTGTCGCGCGGAATGCGGAAATACTCCACGGTACGCGCCAGCGCGAAGCTGTTGGGCGGGATGATGCATTCGTCGGCGGTGATGTCGACGAAGCTGCCCGAATCGAAGTGCTTCGGGTCCACGATGGTCGAGTTGATGTTGGTGAACACCTTGAACTCGCGCGAGCAACGCACGTCGTAGCCGTAGCTGGAGGTACCGTAGCTGACGATGCGCTGGCCGTTGACCTGCTTCACCTGCCCGGCCTCGAACGGCTCGATCATGCCGTGCTGTTCGGACATGCGGCGGATCCAACGGTCACTCTTGATGCTCATGCTCTGTCCTGGGTGCGAGGGGGCGCGAGGATTCTAGCAGGGGGCCGGGCGCCACCGCCCTCCCCGGCCGGTCCCTACAGCAGCGACGACAGGATCGGGATCGAGGCACGCGGGCGCTTGCCCACTTCCTCGATGAGCCGCTGCGCAGCGTGGCGATAGGCCTGGGCCGGCAGGGAATCCGGCTGCGCGGCGGTGATCGGTGTGCCTGCGTCACCCTGCTCACGGATGCCGATCTGCAACGGCAGCGATCCCAGCAGCGGCACGCCGTACTGCGCCGCCATACGCTCCCCGCCCCCCTCGCCGAACAGGTGCTCGACGTGGCCGCACTGGCTGCAGGTATGTACCGCCATGTTCTCGACGATGCCCAGCACCGGCACTTCGACCTTCTCGAACATCTTCAGTGCCTTCTTCGCATCCAGCGTGGCGATGTCCTGCGGCGTGGTGACGATCACCGCACCGGCCAGCGGAATCTTCTGGGTCAGCGTCAGCTGGATGTCACCGGTGCCGGGCGGCAGGTCGATCAACAGGAAGTCGAGGTCGTCCCACAGGGTGTCGTTGAACAGCTGGGTCATTGCCGAGGTCGCCATCGGCCCACGCCAGATCATCGGCGTGTCTTCCTCGATCAGGTAACCGATCGACATGGTGTCCACGCCGAAGGCACGCAGCGGTTCGATGCTCTTGTTGTCCGGGCTTTCCGGGCGGCCGGACAGGCCCAGCATGGCGGGAACGCTGGGGCCATAGATGTCCGCATCGAGCACACCCACCCGCGCGCCCAGCTGCTGCAGCGCCACCGCCAGATTGACGGCCGTGGTGGACTTGCCGACACCGCCCTTGCCCGAGCCGACCGCGATCACGTTGCGGATGCGCGCGTGCGGTGCCAGCCCCTTCTGCACCTGGCTTGCATGGGGACGACGGGTCGGACTGTTCACTGCGGGCTCCGGCGGAAAGTCAGGAAGGAGAACCCGACATCATACAAGCTGGGCGCAAGCTGACTTGATTCAGGATTGCCCAGATCCGCGCATGGATTCTCAAGTCGGCGCCCCACGGCGGCGTTGCCTCTCTGCCCCCGCTGGGTGCACAGGTGGAAACTTTCACGTGCAGTTGACGGAAGGGCAGCACTCGTTCATCTTCCGGTCATCTTGATGCGAATCGCCACAAGGAACTGTCGATCATGGAAACCCGCCTCACGCGTGCCCGCCTGGGTGCCACCACCGCACTGCTGCTTGGCCTGCACGTCATCCACGCCTCCGCCACACCGTTGCCGGTCGAGGATTTCGCCAAGATCCCGGCCATCCAGTCTGTCAGCATGAGCCCTGACGGCAAGCAGCTGGTTGCGATCATTGCTGCGCCGGGCAGCAACAATGGCGATACCGCATTGGCCAACTGGAACCTGGACGTGCCCGGTTCGGCGCCCGTGGCAATCACGCCTTCCGGTGATCGCATGAAGTTCATTGCCGCCAGCGCGCTCAAGGCGGGTCGCAGCCTGGTGATCGGCCGACAGGAGCTGACCGCGCAGTTGTCCGGCTGCGGTGAAGGCAACTCGGTCGGCTCAACCAAGACGTTCCTGTCCAAGGCATTCCTCACCGACAGCAGCCAGACAAAGTTCGACGAGGCTTTCGCGGACAACACCCGCAAGCTCGGCATCAGCGAACAGACCCAGCGCTGCCTGGAGCTGGCCGGCACCGCGTCCCTGGTGCATTCGCTTCCGCTGGATCCGGACAAGGTGATCATCTCGCAGATCAACCAGACCAATTTTTCGGCCAGCTATTACCTGTTCAACCTCAAGACCGGGCAGACCGAGCTGCTGTTCCGTGGCGACGCCCGCTCCACCCCGGGCCTGTTCCACCCGCGCAACGGCGAGCTGCTGACGCGTACGCAGATCGAGCCGGCCGGCTCGAACGACTACGAGCAGCAGATCCTGGTCAAGAACAAGGCCAGCGGCCAGTTCGAGAAGCACGACACGCTGACCACCCGCCTGTCCGATCGCTACACGATGGAGGTGGTCGGCATCGATGACCAGAACGGCAAGCTGTACATCCTCACCGACAAGTTCTCCGACCAGGTACAGGCCCGACTGTACGACCCGGCCAGCAGAACGTTTGACAACGAACCGCTGGCGGCTCATCCCGAGTATCCGATCGGCGGCCTGATCCTGGGCACCAAGCCCAGCAACTTCAACCAGGTGCTGGGCTTCTATGTCGACGGCCCGCGCCGTGAAGCGGTCTATGTCGATCCGCAGATGAAGGCCCTGTACGACGGCCTCAAGCAGGCGTATCCGGGCAAGTACATCGCCATCACCGGTTACAACGATGATCTGTCCCGCGTGCTGTTCACCACCAACAGCGCGAGCTCGCCCACCAGTTACCAGATCCTGGTGGATCGCAAGCAGGTCACAACGCTCGGCAGCGAACGCCCCTGGGTGGACGGCAAGCAGATCGGCGAGCAGCGCTGGGTGACGTACACGGCCCGCGACGGCCGCAAGATTCCCGCCATCGTCGACCTGCCCGCAGGCTGGAAGAACGGTGACGCGGCGTTGCCGGCGCTGGTCCATCCGCACGGCGGCCCTTGGGCCCGTGACTACACCGGCTGGGATGCGTCCGGCTGGGTGCCGTTCTTCACCTCGCGCGGGTACGCGGTGATCCGGCCGCAGTACCGCGGCTCAACCGGGTTCGGGCGTGAGCACTGGATCGCCGGCGACAAGCAGTGGGGCCTGACGATGCAGGACGACAACGATGATGCGGCTGCCTGGCTTGTGCAGCAGGGGATAGCGGCCAAGGACCGCATCGCGATCTTCGGCTATTCCTACGGTGGCTTCGCCTCGGCCGCTGCGGTCGTGCGCAGCCCGTCGCCCTATCAATGCGCCATTGCCGGCGCCCCCGTAACCGACCTCGCCCGCCTGGGTGTTTCCTGGAGCGAGAACCGTCTGCAGCGCATCCTGCAGGGACAGACCGTGAAGGGCATGGACCCGATGCAGAACACCGCCAAGGCCGCCATCCCCCTGCTGACCTTCGTGGGAGACCGCGATGTGCGCACCCCCGCGTCCCACGCCAGGAATTTCTACAACGGCGTCAAGGACAAGGTGCCCGCACGCTTCGAACTGATTCCGGACATGCCGCACAGCATGCCGTGGTACCCCAGCCACTACCGCGCGACGCTGCCGCTGATGGCGGACTTCCTCAGCAAGGAGTGCGGACCGGGCGGCCTGTAAGCAACCGGACGCTGGCCCGTTCATGGACCCCGCTGGCTTGAACCCGGCGGGGTTTTTTCATGCGCCGTTCACTGAATTTCCCCTTAGCAACAACGGGTTACAGCAATTCTCCATTCATGTTGCATTTACTTTACGTGGCACATACACTCCATTAACCGAAGCATAACAAGTGGGGATCACATCGAAATGCGCAACGCCAACCGCCACATCAAGCCAAGCCGCGTCCCGCTCACTCTTGCTGTGCTGGCCTGCCTGCAGGCCGCACCGGCCCTGGCCCAGGAGACCACCCAGCAGGAAGCCGCGGCGTCAAGCACTTCCTCCCACAACCAGCGCGCCACCGACCTTGACAAGATCACCGTCACCGGATCGCTGATCCGTCGTGCGGATTACGAAACGTCGTCGCCGGTGTTCACCATCGACACCGAACACAACGCTGCCCAGGGCCAGGTGTCGGTGGGCGAGTTCCTGCAGAAGTCCGCTATCGGTGCTGCTGAAACCCAGATCACCCACCAGTTCGGTGGCTTCGTCGTTGACGGTGGTACCGGCGTGCAGACGTTCTCGCTGCGCGGCCTGGGTGCCAACCGCACCCTGGTGCTGCTGGACGGCCAGCGTCCGGGCCCGGCCGGAACCCGCGGCGCGGTCGGCGCATTCGACCTGAACGTCATTCCCACCGCCATCCTGCAGCGTGCGGAAATCGTGAAGGACGGTTCCTCGTCCATCTACGGTTCCGACGCCGTGGCCGGCGTGGTCAACCTGATCACCAAGAAGAATTTCGAGCGCCCGGAGCTGACGGTCACCGGCCGTATCCCGACCGAAGGTGGCGGTGAAGTCTTCCAGGGCTCGCTTGCCAATGGCTGGAACTTCGAGAAGGGCAGCATCGTCGCTGCCGTCGAATGGTACCGCCACAACGAGCTGACCCGCGGCGACCGCGACTTCCTGAACTGCGGCAATGATCTGATCAAGGACGCCAACGGCAACCGCATCGACCGGCAGGATCATTCGATCACCGCCGGGACCAATCTTGCGAACTGCAACAACATGCTCATCAACGTCATCGATGAGTACGACTCGCCGATCCGTTACATTCCCTCGCCGGACGGCAGCACCGTGGGTCCGTTCCCGGGCTATCGCCCGCGCGCCAACCGCACCTACGCCAACGGCAGCCCGGTCGCCTACTACGAAGAACCGCTGAACTTCGATGCATGGGGCCAGGCTCACATCATCAACCGCCAGGAGCGCAAGTCGGCCTACTTCGCTTCCGACTTCGGTTTTGACGGGTTCAACTGGAAGACCCAGTTCCTCTACAACAACCGCAAGACCAACAACTTCCAGTGGCGCCAGTTCTTCCCGACTGTCGAGGCACCGGGCACCACCAACGGCTACGCCCAGCCCGTCCTGCCGTTCAAGTCGTCCTCGCAGACCGAGGTCGACTACTACTACCTGGCGAACAAGTTCGATGGTCTGTTCTCCGGCAGCTGGGGCTGGGAAGTCAATGCCAATGCCAGCCGCTCCAGCGGCAAGTACAGCTCGCTGGGCATCCGCAACTCGATCACCGGCGATCTGACCACTCCGAACGCAGGCGATACTCCGGCAGCGAACTACTTCGACCCGGGCTATCTGAGCGGCGCCAAGGTTGACGAACTGGTCGACATCCTGGGCATCACCGCCACCGGCAAGACCACCTATGACACCGTGACGGTCAATGCGATCTTCTCCGGTGAGCTGTTCGACCTTCCCGCAGGTGCGCTGGGCGCCGCGTTCGGCCTGGAATACCGCTACTACTCCATCGAAGATACGCCGGACGCCAATTACAAGGATCTCTGGGGTGCCTCGACGGCCGACGTGACCAAGGGTAACGACAAGGTGAAGGAAGCCTTCGTCGAGTTCGACATCCCGCTGATCAAGGGCGTCACCGGTATCGAATCGCTCACCGCCAATGCTTCGGGCCGCATCTTCAAGTACGACTCGGTCAGCGGCAGTGACAAGGTCTGGAAGGCCGGCCTGAACTGGCAGATCATCCCGTCGCTGCGTCTGCGCGGTACCGTCGGTACCTCCTATCGTGCACCGGGCCTGTACGAGCTGTACCTGGGCAACCAGACCGGCTTCCAGGCGCAGACCGCGATCGATCCCTGCATCCGCTGGGAAGAGAGCGACAACACCAATATCCGTGCCAACTGCGGTGCCGCCGGCATCCCGGGCGATTACATCGGCGCAGGCTCCAGTGCCACCGTGTTCACCAGCGGCGGCGCCGGCAACCTGGTTCCGGAAACCTCCCGCGCCAAGAGCGCCGGTATCGTGTTCACTCCGTCGTTCGCTGACCTGAGCGTGGCGATCGACTACTTCGACTACGATATCCGCGGCCAGATCACCTCGCTGGGTGCACTGGACATCACCACCGGCTGCTACGGCTCGAACACCTTCCCGAACCGTTACTGCGACCTGCTGGAGCGCAACCCGACCACCGGCCCGGACGCGAATTCGATCCGCAACATCTACGCCCAGTACCTGAACATCAACCAGCAGCGTACCCGCGGCTGGGACATGACCCTGAACTGGGAACATGAGTTCGGCTTCGGCAAGTTCGCCCTGGATTCGCAGGTCACCTACACCGTGGAAGACGTGGCACAGCTGTTCGACAGCGCCGAGGCCAGCGGCCTGGCCTCCTCGGATCAGCTTGGCCTGATCGGCCGTCCGGACCTGGTTGCCAACCTGGGCCTGACCCTGACCCGCGGCGACTGGGAATACAACTGGCTGACCCAGTACATCGGCAAGACCGAGAACACCAATCTCAACTCGCGCTTCACCTACCAGGGCCGTCCGGACTCGTACCGCGACCTGGTCGCCGACGCTCGCGTGTATCACACCGCTTCGTTGAGCTACAAGCAGGCCGACTGGGAAATCCTGGTGGGCGTGGCCAACGTGTTCAACACCAAGCCGGCACTGATCTCCACCGGCGCCGGCACCCGCTACGGCAACACCGCTGCCTTTGCCACCCAGTACGACCTGTACGGCCGCACCCCGTTCGTGCGTCTGAAGTACAAGTTCTGATAGGGCCGTAGTCCGCAGCACCCCGACAGACCCGGCTTTTGCCGGGTCTGTCTTTTGCAGGGCCCGATCCAGCCCCTTGCACCCGCCCATGACCTTCGACACCCTTGCGGGGTAGGCT
Source organism: Stenotrophomonas sp. STEN009 (assembly GCF_056760395.1). NCBI lineage: Bacteria > Pseudomonadati > Pseudomonadota > Gammaproteobacteria > Lysobacterales > Lysobacteraceae > Stenotrophomonas > Stenotrophomonas sp. STEN009. Next base: position 42,855 of record NZ_JBRRES010000007.1, read on the forward strand.
GGCGGCGTATCGTTCGGCCCACGGCCGTCCCCGCGGCTCTTCCCTGACTCACTCGGCCTGGAGGCCAAACATAGTGATCACGCGTACTCCCAAGATCGTGCTGCTCAGCCTGGCCGTGTCGGCCGTGCTGGCCGGCTGTGGCAAGAACGAAACCCCGGCCAAGGAGGCCGCCGCGCCTGCCCCGGCCGCCGCCGAAGCCACCACCTACACCCTGGATGAGAGCAAGCTGCCGGCCTATAACGCCTTCCAGCCCAGCGATCTGGACACCAACCTGGACGCCTGCACCGCATTCGGCGACTACGTCAACAGCAAGTGGCTGGCCGCCAACGAGATTCCCGGCGACCGCACCAGCTGGGGCGCGTTCACCATCCTCGACGAGCGTTCGGTGGCAGTGCAGCACCAGCTGGCCGAGCAGGTCGCGCAGGTCAAGAACCCGAGCCACATCGAGAAGATCGTCGGCGACCTGTGGGCCACCGGCATGGATGAGGCCAAGATCAACGCCCAGGGCATCGAGCCGCTGAAGGCCGACCTGGCCGCCATCGACGGCCTGCAGGACAAGGCCGCCATCGCCGACTACCTGCGCACCAGCGCAGCCAAGGGCGAGAACGTGCTGTTCGGCTTCGGCGCCGAGGCCGACTTCAAGAACTCGACCATGAACCTGGCCTACGCCAGCCAGGGCGGCCTGGGCCTGCCTGACAGCACGTACTACACCGACGCCAAGAACGCCGACAAGCTCAAGGCCTACCAGGCGCACGTCGCCAAGGTGCTGGAACTGTCCGGCGTCCCGGCAGCCGACGCCGCCAAGCAGGCTGAGGACGTGGTCAAGTTCGAGACCCGCCTGGCCAAGGCGTCCAAGTCGCGCGTCGAACTGTCGCGCAATGTGGAGCTGTACTACAACCCGGTCACCCTGGCTGACGCCGACAAGCTGACCCCGAACTTCAGCTGGACCGAGTTCTTCAAGTCGCAGGGCGTTGCTGCGCCGGAGAAGTTCTCGCTGGCGATGCCGGCCTTCCATGAGGAAGTGAGCAAGGCGCTGGGCGACACCGACCCGTCGGTCTGGCGCGCCTACCTGCGCTTCCACACCGTCGATGGCGCCTCGCCGTACCTGGCCGATGCCTTCGTCCAGGAGAACTACGCGTTCTACGGCAAGACCCTCAACGGCCAGAAGGAACAGAAGCCGCGTTGGAAGCGCGTGCTGGGCACCATCGAGAACGATGCCGGCGAAGCGTTCGGCCAGCTGTACGTGAAGGTTGCCTTCTCGCCGGAAGCCAAGGCGAAGATGGAAGAACTGGTGAAGAACCTGGCTGCCTCGCTGAAGGAACGCATCCAGGGCCTGAGCTGGATGAGCGAGGAAACCAAGGCCAAGGCCATCGCGAAGTGGGAAACCTTCACTCCGAAGATCGGCTACCCGGACAAGTGGCGTGACTGGTCGGGCCTGCAGACCCAGCGCGACAGCTACCTGGCCAACGTGCGTGCGGCCAACGAGTTCAACTACAAGTTCAATCTGTCCAAGATCGGCAAGCCGGTGGACAAGACCGAGTGGGGCATGACCCCGCAGACGGTCAACGCCTACTACAACCCGCTGCAGAACGAGATCGTGTTCCCGGCCGCCATCCTGCAGCCGCCGTTCTTCGATCCGAAGGCAGACGATGCGCTGAACTACGGTGGCATCGGTGCGGTGATCGGCCATGAGATGACCCATGGCTACGACGATCAGGGCGCGCGCTTCGGGCCGACCGGCAACATGGAAGACTGGTGGACGCCGGCCGACAAGAAGAACTTCGAAGGCCTGACCGGCAAGCTGGTCAAGCAGTTCGACCAGTACAAGGTTGACGGTCAGGCCGTGAACGGCCACCTGACCCTGGGCGAGAACATCGCCGACCTGGGTGGCTTGGCCACGGCCTACGATGCGCTGCAGAAGGCCTCGGCCGGCAAGGAAGATCCGAAGGTCGACGGCTTCACCCGCGATCAGCGCTTCTTCTTCAACTGGGCCACCGTGTGGCGTACCAAGTACACCCCGGAAAACGCCAAGGTCCGCCTGGCCACCGATCCGCACGCCCCGGCGCAGTTCCGCGCGATGGGCGCGCCCTCGAACCTGCCGACCTTCGCGGCCGCGTTCCAGTGCAAGGCCGGTGCACCGATGGCGCGCAGCGGCGAGCAGCAGGTGGTGATCTGGTAAGCCACGGCTGACGCCAAGGCAGACCTGCAAGGGCCCGGGATCTCCCGGGCCCTTGTTTTTGCGCGACCCGCCACGGCCGCCAGGCATACCGTGATACGTGCATGCTGCGCCCATGCGCGGCTTGCTATAGTGCGCCCGCCCTCAATCCATCATGGATTCGTTCTACATGCCCAATTTCCGTCCGCTTGCCATCGCCCTGGGCATCAGCCTGGCGACCCTGGTCCCGAGCCATGATGCGTTCGCCGCAAAGAAAAAGGCCGCCCGCGCCCCGGCCGTCAGTGCCCAGTGCAGCGACTTCTACGGCGCCACCAACGCTGGCTGGCTGAAGGCCAACCCGGTACCGCAGACCGGAGTCACCACCGCGCTGGGCCAGCTGGTCGAGCGCAGCAGGCAGCAACAGCGCGAACTGCTCGATGCGGCCATGACGTCGCCGCAGGGCAACGTGCAGAAGCTGCTGGGCGACTTCTGGGCCAGCGGCCTGGACGAGGCGGCGGTGGAAGCCGATGGCTCCAATCCGATCGCGCCGCTGCTGACCCGCATCAATGCGATCAAGAAATCCAAGGATGTGCCGGCGTCGATCGCTGCACTCCATCAGGTCGGCATCCCGGTCGCCTTCAACTTCGGTCCGGACGTCGACCTGAAGGCACTGGACCGTCATATCGGCTACTTCATGCAGGGCGGCATGGGCCTGCCGGATCCGGCGTTCTATACCCGCACCGATGCCGATACCGTGGCGCTGATGGGCCGCTACCGCACCTACGTCAAGCAGGTCCTGGCACTGACCGGTACTCCGGCAGCCAAGCTCGATGCGGAGTCGCAGGCGGTGATCGCGCTGGAAACCGAGCTGGCGCGCAATGCACAGTCGCTGGCCGGCATCAACAACCCGTTCAACAACTACGCGCCGATCTCCACCAAGGAACTCAACAGCCGCTACCGCAACCTGCAGCTGGAGGCGTTCCTGAAAGTACAGGGTGTGAACGACGATCTGGTATCGCTGTCCGACCCGGGCCTGTTCCAGCAGCTGGATGGCATGGTCACCAAGCTCAAGCCGGACCAGTGGAAGGCCTACCTGCGCTGGCGCGTGGGCGACTCGATGGCGCCGTACCTGTCCAAGGCCTACCGGGACGCCGAGTTTGAGTTCCGCGGCCGCGTACTGCGCGGGCAGACGCTGCCGCCGCAGCGCTGGGAAGCGGTGCTCGATGCCATCAATGTGGCGGCCGGTCCGATGGTCGGCCGCGAGTACGCTGCCCGCCATCTCTCGGCCGAGGACCGCCGGCAGGCGGCATGGATCGTCGACAAGGTCCGCGAGGTGCAGATCGAGGCCGTCAGGAACAGCACGTGGATGAGTGCCGAAGCCAAGGCTGAAGCACAGGCCAAGCTGGCGGCGCTGAAGATCGAGATCGGCACCCCGCTGCGCGACCTCGACTACACCGTGCAGCCGATGGGCCGGGGCTCGTTCGGTGGCAACATGCTGATCGCCTCGACCTGGCGCCATCGCGAGGAGATGAAGCGCATCGGCAAGGGCAATGCCGACCGTCGCTGGGATGTGCTGCCGCAACAGCCGTCGCTGGCCTATGACCTGGCGCAGAACCGCCTGATCGTCACTGCGGCCATCCTGCAGGGCCCGGTGTTCAACGCCAAGGCCGACAGCGCCGACAAGTTCGGCAGCTTCGGCGGCCTGGTCGGCCACGAGCTGACCCGTGCCATCGATGCCAAGGGCGCGCTGGTTGATGCCAAGGGCGAACTGCGCAGCTGGTGGACGCCGGCCGACAAGACGGCCTGGACCCTGCTCGGCAGCCGCGTGGCCGCCCAGTACGGCGCCTATGAGTTCCCGGGCGTGAAGGGCGCCAAGGTCAATGGCACGTTGACCCAGGAAGAGAACCTGGCCGACATCGCCGGCCTGGAACTGGCCTGGGCGGCCTACACCGCACAGGAGCCGAAGGCCAAGCCGGCCCAGCAGCAGGGCTTCTTCCGTGCCTGGGCCGCGTTGTGGGCGCAGCAGCTGTCGCCGAACGAAGCCGCACGCCGCCTGACCGCCGACATCCGCGCGCCGGGCATGTGGCGCACCAACGGCACGCTGGCCAACCTCCCGGCGTTCGGCGCCACCTTCAGCTGCAAGGCCGGCCAGCCGATGCAGCGCAGCGATGCCGAGCAGATCAAGGTCTGGCGCTGAGCCAGCCGTCCGTGACACGAAGGGCGCCCTCGGGCGCCCTTTTTTTTGCGCATGCAGCACGATCCGCCATTAACACGCGGCATGCTATCGCTGCGCCTTCGTCCTGCAGCGGAGCCCGACCATGGCCCACAAGAACACGATCTGCATCTGGTACGACAGCGAAGCACTCGAGGCCGCCACGTTCTACGCCGGGATCCTGCCCGACAGCGCGGTAACGGCCGTGCATCACGCACCGGGTGACTATCCGGACGGCAAGGAGGGCAACGTGCTGACGGTCGAGTTCACCGTCTGCGGCATTCCCTGCGTCGGGCTCAACGGCGGCACCGCGTTCAGGCACAGCGAAGCGTTCTCGTTCCAGATCCAGACCGAGGACCAGTCCGAGACCGACCGCCTGTGGAACGCGATCGTCGGCAACGGCGGACAGGAGAGCCAGTGCGGCTGGTGCAAGGACCGCTGGGGCATCTCATGGCAGATCAGTCCGCGCATGCTGATTGAAGCGGTGACCAGCCCGGACAAGGCCTTGGCCAAGCGCGCCTTCAACGCGATGATGCCGATGAAGAAGATCGACATCGCCACCATCGAAGCGGCGATCCGCACCGCATGACCGCGTGGGATGCGGTCATCGTCGGCGGCGGCCACAATGGCCTGGTCTGCGCGGCCTATCTTGCCCGTGCCGGCAGGAAAGTACTGGTGCTCGAACGCCGTGGCGTGCTCGGCGGCGCAGCGGTCACCGAGGAATTCCATCCGGGCTTCCGCAACTCGGTCGCCTCGTACACCGTCTCGCTGCTGCAGCCTAAGGTGATCGACGAGCTGCAGCTGCACGCGCATGGCCTGCGCGTCGTCGCCCGCCCGGCCAACAATTTCCTGCCGTTGCCTGACGGCCGCTATCTGCTGTCGGCACCCGGCCGTACCCAGGCCGAGGTGGCGAAGTTCTCCGAACGGGATGCGCAGCGCCTGCCAGCCTATGAGGCGAGGCTGGAGGTCTTCGCCGACGTGCTGCGCGCCTGGGCCCTGCGCGCGCCGCCGGACCTCGGCGTCGCAGGCGGCTGGCGCGCATTGCCGGCACTGTGGCGGATGGGCCGGCTCGGCCGGGAACTGGCGGCACTGTCCCCTGCCCTGCGCCAGGAGCTGCTTGATCTGTTCACCCTGTCGGCCGCCGACTATCTGGACCGCTGGTTTGAAAGCGAGCCGATCAAGGCCTTGTTCGGATTCGATGGCATCGTCGGCAACTACGCCAGTCCGTACACGCCCGGCAGTGCCTACGTCCTGCTGCACCACGTGTTCGGCCAATGCAACGGAGTGAAGGGCGCCTGGGGCCATGCGATCGGTGGCATGGGCGCGATCAGCCAGGCCATCGCTGCATCGGCGCGCGCGGCCGGCGCAGAACTGCGCGTGGATGCCGGCGTAAAGCGGCTGCTGGTCGAGCACGGACGCGCGGTGGGCGTTGAGCTGGCCGGCGGGGACGTACTGCGCGCGCGCGTGGTGGTGGCCAACGTCAATCCAAAACTGCTCTACGAGCAGTTGCTGGAACCGGAGCAGGTGCCCGCGGCGACGCGCGAACGCATGGCGCAGTGGCGCTGCGGTTCGGGCACCTTCCGGATGAACGTGGCGCTGTCGCGGCTGCCGGACTTCCACGCCCTGCCCGGCGCCGGTGAGCACCTCAGTGCCGGCATCATCATGGCGCCCAGCCTCGACTACATGGACCGCGCGTGGCTGGATGCACGGCGCGACGGCTGGTCGCGCGAGCCGATCGTGGAGATGCTGATTCCCAGCACGCTGGACGATTCGCTGGCGCCGCCGGGCCAGCACGTCGCCAGCCTGTTCTGCCAGCATGTGGCACCGGTCCTGCCCGGGGGTAGGCATTGGGACGCACATCGCGATACCGTCGCCGACCTGATGATCGCCACCGTCGATCGGTATGCGCCCGGCTTCGCCGACAGCGTGCTCGGTCGGCAAGTGCTGTCACCGCTGGATCTGGAGCGGACGTTCGGCCTGGTGGGCGGCGATATCTTCCACGGTGCGCTCAGTCCCAACCAGCTGTTCTCGGCGCGGCCGATGATCGGCCAGGCCGGCTACTGCGGTGCCCTGCCCGGGCTTTACCTGTGTGGTTCAGGCACGCATCCCGGCGGCGGCGTGACCGGCGCGCCGGGCCACAATGCCGCGCAGGTGATCCTGCAGGATCTGTAGGGGTGTGCCAACCACGGTTGGCACCTGCTGCATCAAATGACCCTGCGGATCATTTGACGCTGCGCAGATGATTCGGACGGTTCGGCGGGCCGGGGGGACGGCGCTTGTTGAACGGTGGCTGGCCGCGCCAGTAGCGGATCAGCAGCCAGCCGAACAACATGCCACCCAGGTGCGCGAAGTGCGCCACGCCCGGCTGCCAGCCGGTCATGCCCAGCACCAGTTCACCGACACCGAACAGGATCACGAACGTGCGCGCCTTCATCGGAATCGGTGGGAACAGCAGCATCACCCGCTGGTTCGGGAACAACATGCCGTACGCCAGCAGCAGGCCGAACACACCACCGGACGCGCCCAGCACCGTGGCCGGATTCTCCAGCAGCGTCCCCACCAGCAGCTGGCAGACGCCGGCGCCGGCCACGCACACCAGGTAGTAGAGCAGGAAGCGCTTCTCGCCCCAGGTCTGTTCCAGCGGCGCACCGAACATGAAAACGGCCAGCATGTTGAAGAACAGGTGGCCGAAGCTGCCGTGCAGGAAGCCGTAGGTCAGCAGCTGCCACGGCTGGAAGTTGCCACCCGGGGAGAACGCATCGAAGCCCTGCTGCAGCGGCTGCAGCATGAACGGCTCGAAGGTCTGGTTGCCGAGCAGGAACGGCTGCTGCAACAGGAACAGAATCGCGTTGGCGATCAGCAGGGCCTTGGTGACGGTTGGCAGTCGCGGGAACATGGGGACACCGGCATGGAACGGTCTCCATCATAGCCGCACCGTCGTGTCGTGTCGGCGACTGCCGCGTGCGGCCCGTTCAGACCCCGGTCGCGCTCAGCCCGGTCCCCACACGGCGGCATCCAGCGCCGCCGCCGGGTCGGACGCCGGCATCCGCACTCGGCCGTTCTCCACCACCACGCCTTCCGCGCGCAGCCGCTGCGACTGTTCCCGCCAGCCCGCCGACCCCTCCGCCATGGCGATGCGCCCGTCAGAGCGCAGCACGCGGTGCCAGGGCAGTGTCGGGTCATCGTTCTGGCCGAGAATGCGTGCCGTCAAGCGTGCCCGCCCCGGCAGGCCCGCGCGCATCGCCACCTGTCCATAGCCCATCACCTGTCCCGGCGGGATCGCGTGGATCACCGCCAGGATGCGCGCGCGCGCCTGGTCCGGCGTCAGCGGCGCAGACGCGTCACCAGCAGCACGCCGAGCAGGACCAGCACGGTGCCGGCGATCTGCGCCGGCCCCATCGGTTCGTCGAGCAGCCATAGGCTCATCACGATGGTGGAAACAGGCCCCAGCATACCGACCTGCGCTGCCAGCGAGGAACCCACGCGCTGCACCGCCAGCATGATCGCCAGCACCGGCAGCACGGTGCAGACCGTGGCGTTGGCCAGCGACAGCCACTGCACCGGTGCAGGTGCCTGCCACAGCAGTGGCAGCGGATGGGTGATGGCGAAATGCAGCAGCACCAGACCGCTGGCCACGCAGCTGGCATAGGCGGTCAGGCGCACCGCGCCGATCCGTGCCACCACCTGGCCGCTGCCGAACAGGTACAGCGCATAGCTGAGCGCGCTGCCCAGCACCAGCAGGCTGCCGACGATGATCTGCCCGCCCTCCCGCTGCAGATCGTGGCCGAACGCCAGCAGCACCCCCAGGTAGCTCAGCACCAGCGCGACGACCTGCCAGCGCCCTGGCCGCTGCCGCGCCAGCAGCACGTTGATCAGCAGCACCAGCGTCGGGTTGAGGTAGAGGATCAATCGTTCCAGCGTGACGCTGATGTACTGCAGACCCTGGAAATCCAGCAGGCTGGACAGGTAGTAGCCGGTGAACCCCAGCCACAGCACGCGCGCCCGGTCTGCCCATGACAGCGGCTCGACACGGCGCGAAGCCCACACCGCCATCAGTGCGAACAGGGGCAGTGCCATCAGCATGCGCAGCGCCAGCAGCGTGGTCGCATCGACACCGTGGCGCAGGCCGAGCTTGACGATCACTGCCTTGCCGGATGCGGCAACGGCGCCGATCGCCGCCAGGCCGATTCCCCCCAGGGCGATGCGTGGGGATGCGGTAGCGATGCGCGGGGAGGAGCTTGACATGGGAACAGCGGCGGGCCGCGCAGGGCGGCCCGGGGGTGCGTGTGGACGCCCATTGTCGCATGGCCCGACGCGGCAACCGCAGCGTCAGCGCATCAGCACCACTTCCTCTGCGGAGGTCGGGTGGATCGCCACCGTGTCATCGAACTGGGCCTTGGTCGCTCCCATCTTCACCGCCACCGCGAAGCCCTGCAGGATCTCGTCCGCGGCCTCGCCCAGCAGGTGCACCCCCACCACGCGCTCTTCCGGCCCGGCGCAGACCATCTTGAACAGGCTGCGCTGGGTACCGTTGGCCAGTGCCTGCAGCATCGGCCGGAAACGGCTGTGATAGACCGTCACCTGCTCGAAGCAGGCACGCGCCTCCTCCTCACCCATGCCCACCGCCCCCAGCGGCGGATGCGAAAACACCACGCTGGCCACATTCTCATAGTCCATCTTCGACTGTGGGCGGCCACCGAACAGACGGTCCATCAGCCGACGCGATGCAGCCACCGCCACCGGGGTCAGGCCCACCTTGCCCGCGATATCCCCCACGGCATGGATGCTGGGTACCGCCGTGGTCTGCCATTCATCCACCTGCACCTGCTCGTGCTCGCCGATGTCGATGCCCAGCGCCTCCAGGCCCAGGCCCCGGCTGTTGCCACGGCGGCCGGTGGCGAAGAACACCGCGTCGAACACGCTGTCCATGGGGCCATCATGGCCGAAGGCGCGGACGCGCTCACCGTCGCGCTGCAGTTCGCGCAGGCGGTAATCAAAGTAGATGCGCACGCCCTGCTGGCGGAGGTTTTCCGCCAGCTGACCGGTCAGCTCGTAGTCGAAGCGTTCCAGCAGGCGCTTGCCGCGTACCAGCAGGCTCACCCGGCTGCCCAGCGCCTGCAGCAGCCCGGCCAGCTCCACCGCGATGTAGCCGCCGCCGATGATCGCGACCTCGGCCGGGGCAGCACGCAACTCGAAGAAGTCGTCGGATACCAGGCCCAGCTCCGCGCCGGGGATGTCCGGACGCTGCGGGTGCGCTCCGGTGGCGATCAGGATGTGGTCGGCGGTGTAGCGCACGCCGTCGCTGCAGGCCACCGTGTGCGCGTCGAGCAGGTGGCCGCGCGCCGGAATGCGGACCACGCCGGTTTCATCCAGACGCTTGTGGTAGCTGGTATGGATGTTGCTGATATAGGCCTGGCGATGGATCACCAGTTCCTTCCACGACAGTGCCGGTCGTGGCGGCACATCGAAGCCCATCGCGCTTGCCAGGCCGATACGCTCGTGCAGATCGGCGGCCAGCCACATCGCCTTCTTCGGTACGCAGCCAACATTGACGCAGGTCCCGCCCAGTTCACCGGGTTCCAGCAGCGCCACGCGCTTGCCGTACTGCGCGGCGCGGATGGCGCCGGCCAGGCCGGCAGAGCCGCCGCCAAGGACGATCAGGTCGTAATCATGGGAAGCCGTGTTCATCGGAATCGCTCGGGTCGGTAAGGGGCAGGATCGATCGCTGGCGTGCGGCCACAGACGAGATCGGCGATCAGCTGGCCGGTGCCGGCGCTCATGCTGATGCCGAGCATGCCATGCCCTGCCGCAAGCCAGACGTGAGGATGGGCAGGCGCGCGGCCGATCAACGGTACATCGTCCACGCTCATCGGACGCCAGCCGCACCACTGCTCCTGCAGCTGCGCGCCACGAGGCATGCGCAGGTGGCGATCAGCGGCCAGCTGCAACGCCTGCAGGCGCTGCGCACGCAGCTGCGGGTCGGCACCGGCGAATTCCATCGTGCCCCCCAGTCGCAGCGCGTCGCGCCAGGCGATCACGAACACGGAGTGATCTTTCAGCACCGCCGGACGGGCCGGCACCAGCGGCGGGCGTGACCAGGTCAGCGAGTACCCCTTGCCGGGCTGGATCGGCACCCGCAGGTCGAGCAGCCGTGCCCATCGCGGCGACCACGGGCCGGTGGCCAGCACCAGTTCGCGCGCGCGCAGCGTGCGTCCGCCGGCCTGTACCCGGACCCCGTGTACGTCGCCGCTGAAGCCCTGCATCTCGACCTGCTCGTCGATCTCGACGCCCTGCGCACGCAGTACCCGCGCCAGCTCCGCAGTGAAACGGTCCGGGCGCAGCTGCGCGTCGCCGGGGAAATGGATCGCACCGGCAAGCCGATCATGGAACGCCGGATTGTCGCGTGCGTAGTGGCCGCCATCGATGCAGCGGGTCGCAATGCCGTGCGCATCCAGCGCCTCGCACTGGGCGATGTGCTGATCGAAGCTGCGTGCATCACCGAACACGTAATCCAGGCCGCGCGTCTCGAATTCACAGTCAAGCCCATGGGTTCCCACCCATTCGGCCAGGCGCACGCGGGAATCATTCAACAGCGCAGCGCGCGCGCGCGTGGCCTGCAGCCAATGCCGCGCATTGCAGCGCGCGCTGAACTGCAGCAGCCAGCGCCACAGCGCGGGATCGAGGCGGCTGCGCACATACAGCGGCGCACGTGGGTCGAGCATCCAGCGCAACGCACGCAGCGGCACACCCGGCGCGGCCAGGGGCGGTGCATGACTGGGCGTGACGGTGCCGCAATTACCGTACGACGTCGCTGCGCCCACGCGGCCACGATCGATCACCCGTACCTGCCGTCCCTGTCCGCACAACGCCAGCGCAGTCGCCAGGCCGATGGCACCGGCACCGATCACGATCACGTCATCGCGCGCCCCCTGCATCGGTCAGCCCCTTCCAGCCTCGCGGCGCATCGGCGGCCACTGGCGATAGGTCATCGCCCGCCACAGCCACTCCATCGGTCCGAAGCGGAAGCGGCGCAGCCAGGCATGGGAAAGCGCGACCTGCGCGGCGAACAGCAGCACAGCGAAGAGCAGCTGCACGCCGCGCGGCATCACGCCGAAATAGCCCAGGCCATGGTGGTAGAACACCCAGGTGCACAACAGCGACTGCCCCAGGTAGTGGGTCAGCGCCATCCGGCCGACCGGCGCCAGCCAGCCCAGCCGCGCGCGCCACTGCACGATCCAGGCGAGGTAGCCCAGGCACATCGGCAGCGCGCCGATCATCACCAGCGCCATCGCCGAGGTCACACCAAGGTCGTAGGCACCGGGTGCCAGGTAGGGTTTCCAGGCCACACCCAGCACGGTGACCAGCAGGCCCAGCGGCAAGGCGACCCAGCGCAGCGCCGCGAACAGGCGCGGATGGCGTTCCGGCGCGGCCAGCGCGCCACTGCCGGCCAGTCCACTGCCGATCAGGAACATGCCCAGTACCGCCGGGCCGGTGATCAGCAGCGCCCCCATCGACGAACCAAACTCATGCAGGCGCTGGATGCAGGCCTGGATCCAGTTGCCGTGTCCGTAGACCATGCGCTCCCGGGCGATGCTCTGCTGTGCGTCGACCAGCATCTGCTGCGCGTCTTGCGGCGTCGCCAGTGAAACCATGGCACCGAGCAGCATCATCATCGCCGCGCCACCGAGGTAGACGATGACGCCCATCCACGGCAGCCAGCTGCGCGGTGCCTCGCGGCACGCCAGCAGGGGCAGCGACGCCAGCGCGTAGAGCACCAGGATGTCGCCGGACCAGACCAGCAGCGCGTGGCACAGGCCGATCAGCATGAGCCCGGCGCTGCGGCGCAGATAGAACGGAGTGAACTCGCGGCCGGCGGTCTCGGCGCGCTGTACCATCACTGCGAATCCGGCGCCGAACAGCAGCGAGAACAGGGTGAAGAACTTGCCCTGCACGAACACATAGACGAAGGCGTCGGCCCAGTAATCGATCCCCTGCCAACGCACGTCGATACCAGTGAATGCCAGGTCCAGCGGTCCGCTGAAGGCCTCCATGTTCATCAGCAGGATGCCCAGCAACGCGGCCCCGCGCAGTATGTCCAGCACGGCGATGCGGTCGCCGGAGGCGACCGGCTGCAGGGAAGACGAAGCGCTGTTCACAGGACATCCGGCGGGCAGGTCCTTCATTATGCAGCCCGCCTGCGCGCCGTGGACGAGCGCGCGGTGTTCCAGACATGCAACGGCCCGCCGAAGCGGGCCGTTGCTGCCGTCACGATCGCAGGGCGATCAGTGCGCGTGACCGCCGTCGCCGTGAACGTGGCCGTGCTCGATCTCTTCCTTGCCGGCTTCGCGGACGTCGACGATTTCCACGTCGAAGTGCAGGTCCTTGCCGGCCATCGGATGGTTGAGATCGACGTCGACCACGCTCATGCCGACCTTCTGCACGGTCACCGCACGCGGGCCGAAGTTGGTCTGCAGCACGACCTGCTGGCCCGGCGCCAGCTTGGTATTGCCGAAGTGCTTCTTCGGCACGCGCTGGGACAGGCCTTCGCGGCGCTCGCCATAGGCGTCGGCCGCCGTGACGTCGACACTGAAGGTGGCGCCGGCTTCCTTGTCCATCATGGCGTTTTCCAGGCCCGGGATGATGTTGCCGTGACCGATCAGGATCGCCAGCGGCTCGCCGCGGTCCTTGGACGATTCGATCGGCTCCTGGCCGACTTCGGAAACGGTGTAGTGGAAGCGGACAACGCGGTCTTTTTCGATCTTCATGCGCGACTCTGTCTGGTTCTGCCGGAGGCAGACGGGTTGGGGCGGGTTGTCGCCCGGCGGGGACGCCGCCATCATGACGGCCAATCCAAGGTGGCGCATTATCCGGAGAACATGCACATCACGCCAGTTTCGTCCGGCCCGCGCCGGCTGTCCGTGCCCGCCCTGCTGCTGGTCCTGCCCCTGCTGCTGACCGCCTGCGGCGGCGGCAAGGCCACCCGGACGGCGGCGCCCCCGCCGTCGGCGCACTGGCCGGCGACCACCCCGGACAATCCCGAGGCCGCCAATTCAGTACTGATGCGTGCCATCAGCCTGGTCGGCACGCCCTACCGTTACGGCGGCAACACCCCCGAATCGGGCTTCGACTGCAGCGGCCTGGTCGCCTATGTCTACCGCGAGATGCTGGATCTGAAGCTGCCGCGCACCTCGCGCGACCTGGCCGCCGTACAGGGCCCGAGGATCGATCCGAAGCGTCTGGCCACGGGTGACCTGGTGTTCTTCGGCAGCCGCGGCAACGTCACCCATGTCGGCATCTATGTCGGCGAGGGGCGCTTCGTGCACGCCCCCAGCACCGGCGGCACGGTGCGCCTGGACTCGCTCAGCGGGCCCTACTGGAAGGACCACTACACAGGGGCCAAACGCGTCCTTCGCTAAAATGAACAGGCGACATGTTCAAAATTGAGAATTACGTCACAGTGGAAATAACGGTTTTATAACGGAATTTTTAACTTATCAGTGCTTTTACAGGGCATGATGCCCCATCGTTTTTTTTCTGTGACCGACGCGTGACGACTGACGACCTGACGTGCAAAGGCCAGACCGCCGCTTCTCCGCGTAGTGTCCGCCCTGTTCTTCTGGGCTTGGCACTGTGCCTGACCAGCCTCCCCGCCTGGTCGCAGACCGTTCCCTCACGCGCCGACGCTGCTCCGGTCCCGGCGACCGACAATGGCGTACGTGTGACGGGCAAGACCGACGCTGCGGCCCCCCAGCGCAGCCGCACCGATGCAGCCGCCAGTGCCACGCTGGCCGCCCTGCTGCCGCACTTGGCCGCCAACGACACCATTCCGCTGATGGACCGCTCGGCCATGGTCGCCGGCGATCTGAGCCGCCTGCTCGCCAACTACGACACCAGCAACGCTGCCAATGGCAGCGTTGTCGGCAGCGCCGCCGACAATGGCAAGGTGCAGTCGCTGCTGCGGCGGGCGATGACCCTGCTCGGCACCCCCTATCGCTGGGGTGGCAGCAATCCGGACAGCGGCTTCGACTGCAGCGGCCTGGTCGGCTACGTCTTCCGTTCGGCGCTGGGCATCGAACTTCCGCGCGTCTCCCGCGAGATGGCACACGACAACAACGCCGAGCTGATCAACGACCGTGCCGCCCTGGCCGCGGGTGACCTGGTGTTCTTCGGTCGCAAGGGCCGGGTCGACCACGTCGGCATCTATGTGGGTGACGGCCGCTTCCTGCATGCCCCGAGCGCAGGCAAGGATGTCCGGGTGGACACCCTGCTCAGCGGCTACTGGGGCAACAAGTTCATGCAGGCGCGCCGCGTCGAGCTCTGACGCCGCCTTTCCAGGCACCGCCTGATAGCTGAAAGCCGCTGCCCTGCAGCGGCTTTTTCGTTGCCCGCGGAATGCCTGGGATGCGTCTTCCCTTCCCTGGCCCGGCGGGCACGCCCACAACGAAAAGGCCCGCCAGTCCGGCGGGCCTTCATCTCTCGCATGACAGGCCGCTGCGCGGCGTCTCAGCTGCGTGGCGGCGTAGGGTCCGGGTCATCCACGCCCACGTTGCTGGAGGGATTGTCGTACACCGACTGGTCGAGCAGGCCGGTCTCCTTGGCCACCAGCACCGGCACCAGCATCTGACCGGTCACGTTGGTCATGGTGCGCATCATGTCCAGGATACGGTCGATGGCATACAGGTAACCGATGGTCTCCAGCGGCAGATTGGCGGCACTGAGCACCACGGTGGCCATGATCACGGCCGTACCCGGCACACCGGCAGTACCGAAGCTGCCCAGCACCGAGGCGATCAGCACCACCACGTACTGCTCCGGTGTCAAAGGCACGCCGCTGTACTGGGCGATGAAGACCGCGCACAACGCGGGGTAGATCGCGCCGCAGCCGTCCATCTTGATGCTCGCACCCAGTGGCACCGCGAATGCACCGTAGTCCTTGTTGACGCCCAGGTTGTGGGTGATCGAACGCAGCGCCACCGGCATCGCGGCGAAGCTGGAGGAGCTGACGAAGGCGACCTGCATGCCTGGCGCCGCGCCGCGGAAGAACTTCAGCGGATTCAGCCCGTGCGCCAGCAGCAGCGCGCTGTAGACGACCACGATGTGCAACGCACAGGCCACGTACAGGGCCAGCACGAAATGCCCCAGCGGCAGCAGCTTTTCGAAACCGTAACTGCCCACCAGGCCGGCAATCAGGCCGAAGGTACCGATCGGGGTGACTTCCAGCACGAAGCGGGTCACCTGGATCATGATGTCGCTCATCTGGCCGACCAGCTTCCGCGCCTCGGTCACCTTCTCGCCCAGCTTGACGATGGCAAAGCCCACCAGGCCGGCGAAGAAGATCACCGGCAGGATCGAGCCCCTGCCAGCGGCCAGCACGGTCTCGCCGGCGGCATTGACGCGGGTGCCGATGCCGGACAGTGCATAGAAGACGTTGGCCGGCACCACATCCAGCAGCACCTGTACCACGCTGGGAACCTCGCGCGGTACATAGTTGCTGGCCATGGACAGCTGCAGGCCACCAGCACCGGGCTGCAGCACGGTGCCCACGCCCAGGCCCACGCACACCGCCAACGCCGCGGTAATCACGAACCACAGGAAGGTGCGGCCACTGAGCGCTGCAACCGACTTCTGGCCATGCAGTGACGAGATCGCGTTGATGACCGCGAAGAACACCAGCGGCACCGCGATCATCTTGATCAGGGTGACATACAGCTCACCGAGCGGACCGAACCACGTTTCCGCAGCGGGGCCGAGCGCCCAGCCGGCCAGCGCACCAAGCACGAAGCCGCCGACCACGCGCTGCCAGAATGGAATCCGCAGCCAGGCAGAGACCAGCGTCATAGGCAATCCAGAGGGGGAAGGAAGGGATGCTGGCACGATAGCCCAAGGCGGCCCGCAGAACGACCGTCCGCCCGGCAAATCAGTGTGTCATCGGCGTGCCTTGCGAGGGCGGGCATAATGAACGTCCCGTTACAGTTTGTGAGATCCCAGCGTCCATGCGCCGTTCCGTCTCCCTGTTGGCCACGTGTGCCACCACCCTGCTGCTCGGCGCCTGCGCCAGCACCACCCCCGCTTCCGCGCCGGCAGGCCTGAAGGTCGCCGTCGAGCCGGTTGCACACCCGGCCGGCGAGACGCCGCAATGGTGGTACCGCAGCGGCGCCGCCCAGGCCGCCGCCAATGGCGCGATGGCCGGCAAGGCCCGGAATGTCATCCTGTTCCTCGGCGACGGCATGAGCCTGACCACCGTGGCCGCTGCGCGCATCTACGAAGGCCAGAAGAAGGGCGGATCGGGTGAAGAGAACCTGCTGTCCTGGGAACGCTTCCCCGCCACCGCGTTCAGCAAGACCTACAACACCGACTCGCAGACCCCTGATTCGGCAGGCACCATGACCGCCATCACCACCGGCGTGAAGACCCACATGGGCGCGATCGGTGTCAGCGCAGGCGCCCGCACCGATTGTGCCGACAGCCTGTCCAAGGGCCTGCTCACCTGGCTGCAGCTGGCCGACAGCGCCGGCCTGGCGACCGGCATCGTGTCCACCGCGCGCCTGACCCACGCCACCCCGGCGGCCACCTACGCGCACTCGCCGGAGCGCAACTGGGAGAATGACACCGATCTGACCGAAGCGGCCAAGGCCGCCGGCTGCAAGGACATCGCCCAGCAGCTGCTGTCCACGTCGCGCTATGGTCGCGGCCCGCTGGTCGCGCTCGGCGGTGGTCGCGGTGAATTCACCACCGTGGAAGAGCGCGATCCGGAATACGACGACAAGGTCGGCCAGCGCCTGGATGGCCGCAGCCTGGTACAGGAATGGCAGCAGGCGCATCCGCAGGGTGCCTACGTGTGGAACAGCAGGCAGCTGGCCGCCGCCGCGAATGCGCCGGCCATCCTCGGCCTGTTCGAGCCGGACCACATGCGCTACGAATACGAGCGCCCACAGGATCCGGCCGGTGAGCCAAGCCTGGCCGAGCTGACCGCTGCTGCGATCACCAATCTGTCGCGCCATCAGGAAGGTTACGTGCTGATGATCGAAGGCGCTCGCATCGACCATGCCAACCACAGCGGCAATGCCTATCGCGCACTGACCGAAACCGTGGCGATGTCCGATGCGGTGCGGGTGGCGTCGGAAATGACGTCGGCCGACGACACGCTGATCATCGTCACCGCCGACCACTCACACACCCTGAACTTCGTCGGCTACCCCGCACGCGGCAACCCGATCCTGGGCAAGGTGAAGGACAAGGGCGGTGAGGACGGCGCCGGCAAGCTGGACTACGCGCTGGACGGCAACGGCCAGCCTTACACCACCTTGAGCTACGCCAATGGACCGGGCCACACCGGCAGCACCAACCAGCAGCCGGCGGGCAGCAAGCGCTACCCGCACAACCCGAGCAGCTTCGAGCCGGCCAAGGGGCGTCCGGACCTGCATGATGTCGACACCGAGCATCCGGACTACATGCAGGAAGCGCTGGTGCCGATGAAGTCTGAATCGCATGGTGGCGAGGACGTCGGCATCTGGGCGCGCGGTCCCGGCAGCAAGGCGATCCGCGGCACGCTGGAGCAGAACACGATCTATCACATGATCGTGCAGGCAACGCCGGCGCTGCGCGATCGCCTGTGCCAGGCGGGCACCTGCGATGACAAGGGCGTACCGGTGCAGCTGCCGGCGCCCAAGGCCTTCGAACGCAGCGTCGACGGAAAGTAACGGCACGGCGGACGCAGTGTGCAGCCGGGCCATGCCCGGCTGCATCCCGCCCGTGAGTCGAAGGCGCGGCGCGACCCCGCCGATCACCCTACACTTCACCCGTGACTGCCTTCCCCGCCCTGGTTTCCCTCGATGCACCGCTGCTGGTCGGCTACAGCGGCGGCCTGGATTCGACCGTCCTGCTGCACTGGCTACGGCGCTGCACGCAGGCGGCCGGCGTGGGACTGCGCGCTGTACACGTGCATCACGGGCTGCAGCCCGACGCCGATGCCTGGGTCCAGCATTGCCAGCAGCAGTGCGCGGCCCTGGGAATCGAACTGGTCGTACACCGCGTGCAGGTCGAGACCGGCACCGGTCTGGGCCTGGAGGGTGCAGCCCGGCAGGCGCGTCGCGCTGCTTTCGTCGCCTCTCTGCGCGACGGAGAGACGCTGGCCCTGGCCCAGCATCAGGACGATCAGGCTGAAACTTTCCTGCTGCGCGCGTTGCGCGGTTCCGGTGTTGATGGCCTGGCGGCAATGAGCAGGGACAGCATGCTCGCCGGCCACCGGCTGTGGCGGCCGCTGCTGCAGGTCCCGCGCGACGCTCTGCATGACTATGCGCGGGCCCACGATCTGCACTGGATCGAAGACCCCAGCAACGACGACGCGTACGCCGACCGCAACTTCCTGCGCCTGCAGGTGCTGCCGCTGCTGCGCCAGCGCTGGCCGCACGCCGCAGCGGCCCTGGCCGGCAGTGCCGATCATTGCGCGCGCACCCGTGGCCTTCTGCAGGAAGAGGACACCGAGCTGCTCGCGCACCTGGAAGCAGCCCCGCGCGTGCTGTCCTTGCAGCTGCTGCGGCAGGTATCGCCGGAACGCGCCGCACGCGTCCTGCGCACCTGGGTGGCCAGCCATGGCGCGGCACCGCTCCCGGGGCGGGTGCTGCAGCAGATGCTCGAGGAAATGCTGCCCTCCGCTTGCGACCGGCAGGCGCAGGTGCGCTGGCAGGATCACGTCATCCAGCAATGGCGCGAGCATGCCTATCTGCTGCCGGCCGAGCTGCCTGCCCTGCCCCTGGACTGGCAGGAGGAGTGGGACGGCCGGGTGCCTCTGGCCTTGCCAGATGGCGGCCAGCTGCGCCTGCTGGGCGCCGCGATGTTCCAGCAGCCGATGCAGGTGCGTGCACGGCGTGGCGGCGAGCGCATCGTGCTGCCGGGACGCAGCCACGCACATGCCTTGAAGGACTGCCTGCAGCGTGAACATCTGGCCCCCTGGCGGCGCGCGCAGCTGCCGCTGCTGTTTGCTGACGGCAACCTGCTGGCCGCCGCCGATGTGGTGATCGCCGCACCGCTGCAGGCCTGGCTGCACGCTCACGACGCCCAGCTGCGGTGGCAGCCGGGTGGCTGGTGAATTGACCCCTGCGCGCGTGCCGTCCACACTTGCCGCATGGCCAAGAAGTCCCCCGAAAACGCCTCCCCTGTTGCCCAGTTCGAGCAGTCGCTCGAATCGCTGGAGCAGCTGGTGGAGCAGATGGAAACCGGCGAGCTGAGCCTGGAAGCCTCGCTCAGTGCTTACGAACGTGGCGTGGGCCTGTACCGCCAGTGCCAGCAGGCGCTGGAGCAGGCCGAACTGCGCGTCCGGCTGCTCAGCGATCCGGCACAGCCCGATACGGCAGAATCCTTCGATCCGCCCAGCCATGACGGCTGAGGCGGCGTTCGCGCGCTGGCGCGACCGGATCGAAAGCCTGCTCGATGCCGCCCTGCCCTCGCCGGCCGATGCACCGCAGCGGCTGCACCAGGCCATGCGCCATTCCGTCCTCGGCGGTGGCAAGCGCATGCGTCCGCTGTTGGTCTATGCCACTGGCCAGTTGTTCGGCGCTCAACCGGAAAGGCTCGACGCGGCCGCGATGGCGGTGGAACTGATCCATGCCTATTCGCTAGTGCACGACGACCTGCCGGCAATGGACGACGATGCCCTGCGCCGTGGCAAACCCACCACCCACATCGCCTTCGACGAAGCCACCGCGATCCTGGCCGGCGACGCCCTGCAGACCCGCGCCTTCAGCCTGCTGGCCGAGGCACCACTGCCGGCAACACTGCGCGTGGACTGCCTGCAGGCGCTGGCACACGCCTCCGGTGCCGCCGGCATGTGCGGCGGCCAGGCGCTGGATATCGATGCCACCGGACAGCAGCAGTCGCTGGCCGCGCTGACCCGGATGCATGCGCTCAAGACCGGCGCGCTGATCCGTGCCGCGGTGCGGATGGGCGCATTGTGCGGCGATGCGCCGGAGCCGCAGCGGGTGCAGCTGGACGCATTCGCCGATGCACTCGGCCTGGCGTTCCAGGTCCGCGATGACATCCTCGATGTCGAAGCCAGCTCCGAGCAGCTGGGCAAGACGGCAGGCAAGGACCAGGCGCAGGACAAGAGTACCTTCCCCGCCCTGCTCGGCATGGAGGGAGCGAAGGCGCAGCTGCGCGAACTGGCGGCCCGCATGCAGGCTGCTCTGGCGGGCTACCACGAAGAGGCCGATGCGCTGCGCGCGCTGGCCAGGCTTGCAGTGGAGCGCGATCACTGACGTGGTGCGCAACGAAAACGCCCGGCAATGCCGGGCGTTTTCATGTCCGCATGCAGCCGGTCTTACTTGATCAGGCGCAATGCGAACGGGTAGCGATAGGCTTCGCCGTTGTTGGCCTTGACCGCGGCAATGATGCAGAACACCAGGCTGACCAGTCCGACGATCGGCATCAGGATCGCGCCGATGACCACGATGGTCAGGATGATGCAGACCACCATCGCGATGGCCACGGTGATCTGGAAGTTCAGCGCTTCCTTGGCCTGGTCGGTGACGAAGGACTTGCCGGCGTCGTCCTTGTTGATCAGCCAGATGATCAGCGCGCCGATGAAGCCGGTGAAGATGCCCAGCAGGTGCGCGGCCAGGGCCATGGTGCGCTGGTCTGCCGGGACATCGGCGGTGACCGGCGGCGGCGGCGGGACGTTATCGAATTCACTCACGACAAAACTCCTTTTCATTGGGTGGTCTTGACCCACCGGCATCAGGCCGGTTGCGTCAGGCGGCCATAGCTTACGCCATCGACGCCATCAATCATTACCGGCGATGGTCATCCGCCCCACCAGGATCGAACCGGTCCGGATGTGCGAGCGCGGATCGACATCGCTGCCCACCGCTTCGATCGCCATGAACATCTCGCGCAGGTTGCCGGCAATGGTGATGCCGTCCACCGGGTACTGGATCTCCCCGTTCTCGACACGGAAGCCACCGGCCCCCCGCGAGTAGTCACCGGTCACACCATTGACACCCTGCCCCATCAGCTCGGTCACCAGCAGGCCGCTGCCCATCTGCCGGGCGATGTCTTCCAGCGGCCCGGCGTTGGCCGCCAGCTGCAGGTTGTGCACGCCGCCGGCATTGGCCGTGGTCTGCAGGCCCAGCTTGCGGGCCGAGTAACTGCCCAGTACGTAGCGCTGCAGCACGCCATCGCGGACCAGTGCCGACGCGCGGGTCGCCACGCCATCGCCGTCGAAGGCGGCCGAGCGCAGGCCGCGGCGCAGGTGCGGCAGCTCGTCGATCTGCATCCAGTCCGGGAACAGTCGCTGCCCGGCGCTGTCCAGCAGGAAGCTGGCCTGGCGGTAAAGCGCGCCACCGGACACGGCCGACAGCAGATGGCCCACCAGACTGCGCGCCACTTCCGGGGCGAACAGCACCGGCATGCTGCCCGTAGCCAGCGAGCGCGGTTGCAGGCGGGCGACGGTACGCGCGGCGGCCTGGCGGCCGACCTGGGCCGGATCTTCCAGGTCCTGCCTGGCCAGCGCACTGGTGTACCAGCCGTCGCGCTGCATGCCATCGCCCTGGCCGGCAATCAGCGCACAACCGATCGAATGGTGGGTGCCGCGCTCACGGCCAATGAAACCGTGTGAATTGGCGTACACCGACAGGCTCTGCGAGGTGGACACCGCCGCGCCATCGGAGTTGCGGATCTGCGCGTCGGCCTCGCGCCCGGCGGCCTCGCAGGCCAGCGCCAGGTCCACCGCCTCGTCAGCCTGCAGGGCCCAGGGATGCCAGCCGTCCAGGTCGGGAAAGTCCTTGGCCATCAGGCCGGCATCGGCCAGTCCGGCGGCCGGATCATCCTCGGTGTGGCGGGCGATCGCGCAGGCCTGCTCCACGGTGGCCGACAGGCTGGCCTCGTTCAGGTCGCCGGTGCTGGCGCTGCCCTTGCGCTGGCCGAAGTACACGGTCACGGCAATGCCGCGGTCGCGGGTGGACTGTACGGTTTCCACTTCGCCCAGGCGCACATTGACCTCCAGGCCGCGGTCCTCGCTGCAGCTGACCTCGGCCTGGCTGGCCCCCAGCGCACGGGCACGCTCGAGCAGCTGCTGTGAAAGGTCGGCCAGCCGTTCCAGGCGGGCCGGGCTGTCGTCGCCGACAACCACTTCAGGGGCGATCACGTTCAATGCTTTATCCTGTACAGGTTGGGCCCGGCATCACGCCGGGCGACTTTTTTGAAAGCAGGTGTGGACGATGCGCGGACGCGACGAAGAAACCGGTGAATTCCTTGACAAGAGCCGCAAGCAGAAGCGCGGCGAAGCCCTGGAAGTCCTGGCCCTGGGTGAGAAGCTGGTGTCGCTGACCCCGGCCCAGCTGGCGCGCCTGCCGATTCCGGAGGATCTGCTGCCGCATATCGCCGAGTGCAAGCGCATCACGGCCCACATCGCCCACAAGCGGCAGCTGGCGTTCCTGGCCAAGCACATGCGCCGCGAGGAAGACGAAACCCTGGAGGCGATCCGCGATGCGCTGGACGCCAACAGCGAAACCTCGCGCCGCGAAGTGGCGATGATGCACCGCGTGGAAGACTGGCGCGAGCGCCTGCTGGACGACGGCGACAAGGCGCTGGCCGCGCTGCTGGACGAGTATCCGCAGGCGGATCGCCAGCAGCTGCGCACGCTGGTGCGCAACGCCCAGGCCGAGAAGGCGAAGAACAAGCCGCCGCGCGCCTACCGCGAGATCTACCAGGTGCTGCGCGGGCTGATGCTGCCGGCCGCGCTTGGCCTGAAGGTCGCCACCGACGACGACACCGGCGCCGATCTGGACGACGCGACCGACGAGGACTGAGTCCCCGCCGGCCGGGGCGCTGGCCGGGGCCGTTGCCATGTTCAGGCCTGGGTGCCGCCGACGGTCAGGCCCTCGATCAGCAGCGAGGGCTGGCCGACACCCACCGGCACGCTCTGCCCGTCCTTGCCGCAGATGCCCACGCCCTCGTCCAGGGCCAGGTCGTTGCCGACCATGCGCACCTTCTGCATGGTTTCCGGGCCGTTGCCGATCAGGGTCGCGCCCTTCACCGGCGTGGTGATGCGGCCATCCTCGATCAGATAGGCCTCGGTGGCCGAGAACACATACTTGCCACTGGTGATGTCGACCTGGCCACCGCCGAAGTTGACCGCGTACAGCCCCTTCTTCACCGAGCGGATCATCTCCTGCGGATCGTGCTGGCCGGCGCGCATGTAGGTATTGGTCATCCGCGGCATGGTCAGGTGCGCGAACGACTCGCGGCGCGCGTTGCCGGTCGGTGCCATGCCCATCAACCGTGCATTGAGGCTGTCCTGCATGTAGCCGACCAGGATGCCGTCCTCGATCAAGGTCGTGCACTGGGTCGGATGGCCTTCATCATCGACGTTCAGCGAGCCGCGACGGCCGTCCAGGGTGCCGTCATCGACGATCGTCACCCCCGAGGCCGCCACGCGCTCGCCGATGCGACCGGCGTAGACGCTGGTGCCCTTGCGGTTGAAGTCGCCCTCCAGCCCATGGCCGACCGCTTCATGCAGCAGCACGCCAGGCCAGCCCGGGCCGAGCACCACCGGCATCACACCGGCCGGCGCCGGCACCGCGTCCAGGTTCACCAGCGCCTGGCGCAGCGCCTCGCGGGCGAACGCTTCCGGCCGGCCATCGGCGAACAGTTCTTCGTAGCCATAACGGCCACCACCGCCGGCATAGCCGGACTCGCGGCGACCGTTCTGCTCGACGATCACCTGCACGTTCAAGCGCACCAGGGGGCGGACGTCGGCACCCAGAACGCCGTCGCTGCGCGCGATGAGCACGGTGTCAACGCCACCGGACAGGCTGACCATCACCTGCTTCACCCGCGGATCGGCGGCACGCAGATAGCCATCCAGGCGCTTGAGCACTTCAACCTTGGCCTCGTTGCCGAGCCCATCGATCGGATCCAGCGCCGGATACAGCGCGCGTGCATTGCCGCGCAGCAGCGAGCGGCCCGCCTGGGCACCGCCCTCGCGCGAAATCGCGCGTGCCGACTGCGCCGCCGCCAGCAGCGCATCGGCATGGATGTCATCGGAATAGGCGAAGCCGGTTTTCTCGCCGGCAATGGCACGCACGCCGACCCCCTGCTCGATGGAATGGGCACCGTCCTTGACGATGCCGTCTTCCACGCTCCAGCTCTCACGCCGGGCGTGCTGGAAATAGAGGTCGCCGAAATCGACACCGGGGCCGAGCAGCTGGCCGAAGGTGCGCTCCAGTCCAGCGGTATCCAGGCCGCCGGGGCGTAGCAGGCGGTCTTGGGCAAGGGTCAGGGCGATATCAGTCATGGGTCTCGATCTGGGGATGCAGGGGCACTCAGGCAAGCCCCGGGGAATGGGAGGCCGCGCTCAGCGCGACCGCGGCAGGTCGGTCACGGCCGGTGGAAGGGTCGGCGCAGGTGCGGGAGCCGGCGGGGTCCGTTCGCGGCTGCGTTCGATCACCTCCACCTTCGGCTCCTTCCAGGGACCGGTCACCTTGTAGGTACGGGCGCCGATCTCACCCAGCGGCTTGGACAGCACCGCATTGGTCGCCGCCCCCAGCGCAGCCCCGACCGGGCCACCGGCCACTGCGCCGACCACGGTCAGCAGATTGCCGGCACGCGGATTGACGTCGATGGTCTGGTCGAACTGCTGCTGGCGCAGGTCGGCCTGGCCGCGGATGGTGATGTTCGCCGCAGGCCCTTCGATCAGCACCTTGTCGGTGCGGGCCACGCCCTGGCCGAACTGCAGGCTGCCCTCGATCTGATTGAACGCGAAGCCCTTGGAGAAGAAATCACGGAAGTCGAACATCAGCCGCCGCGGCAGCTGGGCCACGCTGAGCAGACCCAGCACGCGACCGGCACCGGGGTCCAGTTCCAGCAGCTGACCGTTGCGCGCATGGATATCCAGCTGGCCCTGCAGATTGCCCAGCTGGAAGTCCGACGGCCCGCCATTCCACGACGCCTGCAGCTGCGCCTGGCCGGCGCCGCCACGCAGTTGGCCACCGTAGTCGAGATTCTGCATCAGCGCGCCGAGATCCTCGCTGCGCACCTGCGCGTTCAGCTCGGTGCGGGCGCCGCTGCTGCTGCCCAGCCAGCGGCCGGTGATATCGATCTCCTGGTCGGGCGCGCGGAAGCGCAGGGTCTGCACCTCCAGGCCGTTGCCCCGCGGGCGGGTGCGCAGCACGGCCTGGCCGAGCGCCACCTTGCCGAACTTCAGGTCGGCGATGTCCAGCGCGAATGGCGGCAGTCTGGCCGGATCCATGTCGTTGGCGCCGGCCTGCACCCGGGCCGGTGCCGCTGGCGCACCGGACGCGGCCGGCGGTGACTGCCAGTACACCCGGTCGAGCTGGCCGCTGATGGTGCCGCCCTCGGCATTGGGCACGCTCAGGCGGCCAGCCAGCGAAGGGCCGTCCAGGCGCACATCCAGCGCCTGCGCGCCCGGGCGCAGTTGCAGGCGGGTCTGCTCGAACACCCCTCCGATCAGCATCAAGCGGCCGACCTGCACGTCGATCGCCCGCAACGGCATCGGATCGCCGTCGCCGTCTCCGCCGCGGGCCAGGCCGATCCACTCCAACGCGTCCAGGGTCGGGCTGTGACCGTTGACCGCCAGCCCGCTGGAAGGCGGCTCGCGGTCGACCTGGCCGCTGCCGAGGGTCACCTGCACGCCGGTCTGATTGTTATGGCTGCGCGCGGCCAGGGCCAGGCGCTGGCCAAACGCCACGTCGATACGGCCATCCCCCATCGGCAGCTGCGCAGTCACGGTGGTGGCCAGTGGCTCGTCGGCGGGCTTGTCCAGCGGGGCGGGAAGATCCAGGCGCGTGCCTGCCAGATCCGAGCGCAGGCGCAGTTCGCTGGGAGGAGCGGGCGCGCCTGGCGCGACCTTCGGCAGGTTGACGGCGATGGTCCAGGGCGAGGTACCGGTGATGTAGGGCTTGAGCCAGGCCATTTCCGGCGCGCGGTCAATCAGCACGCCTGCATCAAGGCGCGCCGAAAGCTCCGACTCGAAGGCCAGCTTCGGGTCACGCACGAACCCACCCGCGCGCAGGCTCAGTTGGCCGTCCTGGCCCAGATGGCGCACCGCCAGTTGCTCGGCGGCAAAACCACCGTTGCCGTAGCGGGCCAACCCACGCATGTTGTCGAATTCCAGCGCGAAGCGCTTCTCCACCAGCTTCACGCCGGCCAGATCGACCGTGCCCTGCAGGTGCCCCCCCCCTTCGTCGGCATGCAGCGGCTTCAGCAGGTCGAAGGTCACCTGCGCCGGCCCGGTGGCGGTCAGGTTGTCCAGCGTCTCGCCGTATTCCTGGTGCAACGGGCTCTGCCGCAGCAGCGCCAGCAGCTTTCCGGCTTCGCTGCGGGTATCGGCACGCACGTACAGCGGCTGCTGGCCGAAATCCTTGATGCCGGCCTCGAAGTGCTGCACCGGCACGCCTGCCAGGTCACCGCGCCCCTGCATGTGGAAGCCAGGACCGATGAAGGCGATGTCGGCGTCAACCTGGCTCATCAGCGGCCAGTCGCGCTGGAAGCGGATGTCGCCGCGGGTGATATGGCCGGTGGCCTCGAACCGCCCGTCGTTGTTGTCGAAGGGCCAGTCGTCGAGGTCACCGGTGACCAGGCCGATACCATCACGCACCTGGCCGCCGGCCAGCGCCATGTCCAGCCAGTCGGTGGCACCCTTGCTCATCCTGGAATGGATCCAGAAGCGCTTGGCGGCCGTCATCGGTACATCGTCCAGCTTGGCCGCCAGCTGCAGCCACGGACGCGTGCCATTGCCCTGGAACCAGACACCACCGCGCAGATCGGCTGCGTAATCCGTGCCTTCCACACGCAGGGCCGCCGTGCCGATGCGCCAGCCGCCGCCTTCGTCGCGCCACCCCACCACCTGGCCTGCCAGGTGCAGGTCATGGCGCACGCCGAAGCCGGTCGGCCAATCGAACTGAAGCTCGCGCTGCGGCTGCAGCTGCAGGCGGAAGCCATCGGCGTCGCCTTCGAAATGGCCGCCCAGCCCACGCAAGCCAGGTGCGTCACCGACGCTGGCAAAACCCAGCGACTGCAGCTCGCCCTGGGCCCACAGCGGACCGTTGCGCTTGCCGGCCAGCTGCAGTTCCCGCAGATCCAGCTGCGGCTTTGACAGGAACAGCCAGCGCCGCAGGCCAGGGTCCAGGCGGTCACTCAGCGCCAGCGCACGCAGCGCGGTGCCGGCCTGCACCGCCCCGCTGCGGATGCCCAGTTGCGTGCCTACCTGCAGTTGCAGTCCATCAAGCTGCTGCGCGCCGGTGTCGTCCACCAGCCGCAGGCGCGGTACCTGCATCGCCCATCCGTCCGCCTGCCGCTGCCAGCGCAGCAGCGCCTGCATGCGCTGCAACTGCAGCCGCGGCACTGCCAGCCCCGGCATCGGTGCGCCGTCGATGCGCAGATCCCGCAGATCCGAATCGGTGGTCAGCGCCACGGGGACGAAATCGCGCAGGGTCAGCCACACATTGAGTTCGCCGCGTCCTTCACGCAGGCGCACGCCCCCGGCCGCCAGCAACGGCGACCAGGCGCGGAAATCGATGGGATCGGCGCCCAGCCATGCCTCGCCGTCGCCACGCACACGGTCCACATCCAGCACGGCGGTCAGCGGAAGTGCGTCGGTCTGGGCCCAGGCCCGCACGCCTACCCGCAGGCGGTCGCCGTTGACGCGCAGGCGCAGATCGACGCGCGGCAATACGGTGTCGATGCCGAGTGCCGGAGCCTGCACGCCCAGCCGGCCGCCGATCACCTGCAGCTCGCCCAGCCGGCGCAGCGCCTCCAGCGGGTCACCACCGCTGCTGGGCTGCGGCAGGCCACGCACCGACCAGCGACCGTCCTCGCTCTGCTGCAGATCCAGGGCCAGGCCGCGCAGACGCAGCTCGGTCAACGAACGGCCCGGCAGCAGGCCGCTGTACATCGACACCAGGATTTCAGCCTCGCCGACCGCCAGGCCCTGCCCGGCGCCGATGCGCAGGCCCTTCAGCTGCAGCAGCGGGCCACGACGGGTCCACGCCGTGTCCAGCTGGTCGAAACGGACCGGCTGGCCTGCGCGCTCGCTCAACCAGGCGGCGATCCTGTCGGGGTGTCGCTCGGCCAGCGGCAGCAGCTGGCTGAAGGTGCCCACCAGCAGCGCCAGCCCGACCAGGGCCACCGCACAGGCAGCAATGAGATGACGGCGGATCCTTCGCAGTCGCAGGCGCGGCGGCGCGCTCATCGGCCGCCGCCGACCTTCGGCCGGCGTGGATCAGAGCAGCACAACATCGAACTGCTCCTGCAGGTACTGCTCATCCGCCTGGAAGCGGATGCTCTTGCCGAGGAACTCTTCCAGCTCGGCCACCGCCGCGGATTCCTCATCGGTGATGCGCGCCACCACCTTGGTCGACGCGATCACCAGCAGGCGCGCGGCATCGAACTGGCGCACCGCGCGGGTGATCTCGCGGAAGATCTCGTAGGTGACCGTTTCGGTGGTCTTGATGGTGCCGCGACCGCTGCACTGCGGGCAGGTCTCCGACAGCTGGCGCTCCAGGCTTTCGACCGTGCGCTTGCGGGTCATCTCCACCAGGCCCAGCGGCGAGAAGTCGTAGACCGTGGTCTTGGCATGGTCCCGCGCCAGCGCCTTTTCCAGGGTTCGCAGCACCTGGCGGCGGTGCTCGGCATCGTCCATGTCGATGAAGTCGATGATGATGATGCCGCCGAGATTGCGCAGCCGCAGCTGCCTGGCCACGGCCTGCGCCGCCTCCAGGTTGGTGCGGAACACCGTCTCCTCCAGGTTGCGCTGGCCGAGGAACGACCCGGTGTTGACGTCGATGGTGGTCATCGCTTCGGTCTGGTCGATCACCAGGTAGCCACCGGACTTCAGCGGCACCTGCTTGTCCAGCGCGCGGCCGATCTCGTCCTCCACGCCGAACATGTCGAAGATCGGGCGATCGCCGGAGTACAGCTCCAGCTTCTCGGCCAGCACCGGCATGTACTTGGCCACGAAAGCCTGCAGCTGCGCGAACGTTTCCTTGGAATCGACCTTCACCTTGTCCACGTCCTTGCGGATCAGGTCGCGCACCGAACGCAGCGGCAGGCTCAGGTCTTCATAGATCACGCTGCAGGGGGTGGCGTCGCGGCCGCGGCGCTCCACCACGTTCCAGACCCGCGACAGATAGGCGATGTCCTCGGCGATGGCTTCGGCCGGCTGCCCTTCGGCGTTGGTGCGCACGATGTAGCCGTAGCCGCCGTGCTGTGCCGACAACTCGGTCACCAGCGCCTTCAGGCGCGCGCGCTCGGCCTCGTCCTCGATGCGCGCGGACACGCCCACCACTTTCGATTGCGGCAGCAGCACCATGTAGCGCGACGGGATGCTGATCTGCGTGGTCAGCCGCGCGCCCTTGGTCCCGATGGGATCCTTCACCACCTGCACCACGATGTCCTGGCCGTCGCGCAGCAGCTCGACGATCGGCACGCTGGCCGGTGGCGGCAGGGTGGTGTTCTCGGTGTCGGCACTGGCCACCGGCGCTGGCCGCACCACGTCGTTGGCATGCAGGAACGCAGCGCGCTCAAGGCCGACCTCGACGAAGGCGGCCTGCATGCCCGGCATCACCCGCTGCACCTTGCCCTTGTAGATGTTGCCGACCACACCCCGGCGCCAGCCGCGCTCGATGTGCAGTTCCTGCAGCATGCCATTCTCGATCACCGCGACCCGGGTCTCGCGTGGGGTCACATTGACCAGGATTTCCTCAGACATCTGCAGCCTCCCTGGCGGCGTTGGCAATGGGAGCCGGCACGCCGCAGCGCGCCAGCAGACGATCGGTGTGCAGCAGCGGCAGCCCCATCACACCGGAGTAGCTGCCGGACAGGTGTTCGATCCAGCGCTCGGCCCCACCCTGGATGGCGTAGGCCCCGGCCTTGTCCAGCGGCTCACCGGTGGCCACATAGGCGGCGATGTCGGCGGCGCCGATCGCAGCGAACGTGACCTCGGACACCACCAGTTCGCTGTCCAGCCCGGCCGCGCCGACCACCACCACGGCCGTCATCACCTGGTGCGTGCGTCCGGCCAGGCGCGTCAGCATTGCCCGGGCATCGGCGGCATCGACCGGCTTGCCGAACACCTCGCCATCAAGCACGACCTCGGTATCCGAGCCCAGCACCCGTGCGTCCGGGTCATCGGCCAGCACCCGGGCCAACCCGGCGCGCGCCTTGTCGGCCGCAACCCGGCAGACGTACTGTTCGGCGCTTTCACTGGGCGCGCGCTGCTCGACAACCTCCAGGTCAAGCGCCTGGAAGGGGCGTCCGAGTCGGGCCAGCAGCTGGTTGCGTCGGGGGGAGCGGGAAGCAAGATAGAGCATCGGCACAGCATAACCTGAGGCCGCCGCCTGAATCGTCGGCAACCTGCTCCCGCGTGCCTTCAACCCCGAACGGACTCACAGCGCGTTCATCGCTACGACACCACCCTCACGCCACAACAAGGAGATCCCATGCGCCTGACCGCCTCCCCGCTGCTGCTTGCCCTGTCCCTCGCCCTTGGAGCCTCGATGTCCGCCCATGCCGCCCCGCCGCCGCCGATCGCCGCCCCGGCCGAGGGCACCCTGCTGAACATTTCGGCCAACGCCGAAGCGACCCGTGTGCCGGATGTGGCCACCCTGTCGGCCGGCGTGGTCACCCAGGCCGCCGACGGCAACAGCGCCATGCGCCAGAATGCGCAGCAGATGGACAAGGTGCTGGCCGCGATCAAGGCGGCCGGCATCGCCGAGCGCGATGTGCAGACCAGCGGCGTCAGCCTCAACCCGCAGTACCGCTATGCCGACAACGAAGCACCGAAGATCACCGGCTACCAGGCCAGCAACACCGTCAGCCTGAAGGTCCGCGACATCGCCAAGCTGGGCCGGGTGCTCGATGCGCTGGCCGCCCAGGGCGCCAACCAGATCAACGGCCCCAGCTTCGAGATCGACCAGCCGGAGCCGGTCTATGACGAAGCCCGCTTGGCCGCGCTGAAGAAGGCACAGGCGCGCGCCCAGACCTATGCCAAGTCGCTGGGCCTGCAGGTGCGCCGCATCGTCAGCATCTCTGAAAACAGCAACGGCGGCTTCCGCCCGGTGCCGATGATGCGGGCACAGATGGCCTCGGCCGCCATGGACAAGGCCACGCCGGTCGCGCCGGGCGAATCCACCGTTTCGGTCAACCTGGACGTGGTGTTCGAGCTGGGTCGCTGCCGACCCGGCACGGCGGGGGCACTGTCCGCCGGACAGCGCCCTGCCCTGATCTGCTGCCCACGGGGCCGGATGCCTTTCCAGCGGAAAGGTCTCCGGCCCCGTTGCGTAGATGAAGGCCAGTTCAACATCGCCTGACATGCCTCTAGGCAGTGGCGGCCACGACGCGCTAATGCTTGGCTGCCAGCCGCGTGCGGCAAACCCCGATGGCGGCCCTGGTGCGTTGACGTCTTTCGACACTGGCACGGAGGTGGACCATGGTTCGTACGTATCCCGTTGCATCCGCGCACTTCGACCCCGCCCGCATCGCCGCCTGGAGCGCGGCCATCGCACTGCATCTGCTGGCGTTGCTGCTGCTGCTCATCCCCGCCACCTACCAGGCGGTACAGGCCCCGCGTGACACGACCACGGTCCGCTGGATCGAAAAGGTCGAGACACCGGAACCTCCGCCGATCCTGCCCACCGAACCCGAACAGGTGAAGGTCGCCCCCCGCTCCCAGGCGGTGCCGACCGCACCGGTACTGCCAGCTCCCACCGCAACGGTCGAAGACGCGCCGGGCATCGTCCTGCCGGCCGCCGAACCGACCGCCGTGATGGCGCCGCCGACGCTGGCGGCAGCTACGCCGCTGGCGGGAGCCCAGCTGCAGTACCGCAGTGCGCCGCCCCCGGCCTATCCCATCCCCGCGCTGCGCAACCGCGAACAGGGCACGGTCCTGCTGCGCGTGGAAGTGGACAGCAACGGCCAGCCTGTTGCGGTCAGCATCGAACGCAGCAGCGGTTCGCGCAGCCTGGACCAGGCCGCACGCCAGCAGGTGCTGCGCCACTGGCGGTTTGAGCCCGCCCAGCATGACGGCGTGGCGGTGCCTGCGATCGGCATGGTGCCGGTGCAGTTCACGCTGCCCGACTGACCGTCGCACCGGCCCGGCCTCACGCCGGGCCGGAATCCGCGACCGGGTTTGCGAATCCGCACACCGCCCGTCCGCGCGCTGCCGATTAAGCAAAATTTCACGACTCCGTCACCTGCCGGAAACCTAGATTGGCCCGTCCCGGACCTGATCCGGCGACAGCCCTCAACGCAAGGTTTTCCAGTTAGGAGAGAAGCTGTGAAACACCCGATCCATCGGCCCGCCAGCCGCCGTGACACCCTGGCATCGTCCATCACTCACATCCTTACCGGCAGCGCCCTGCTGCTGGCCGGCGCCGTGGTTTCCTCCTCCGCCTTCGCCCAGGAGCAGGCCACCAATCTCGACCGCATCACGGTCACCGGCTCGAACATCCCGCGCACCAATACCGAGACACCGTCCCCGGTGCAGGTGGTGACCCGCCAGGAGATCGACCGCACCGGCAAGACCACGGTCGCCGAATACCTGCAGACCCTGACCGCCGACGGTTCCGGCTCGATTCCCAAGACCTTCGGCAACGGCTTTGCCGGCGGCGGCGCCGGCATCTCCCTGCGTGGCCTCGGCGCCGGCTCGACGCTGGTGCTGTTGAATGGCCGCCGCATGGCCACCTACGGCCTGGCTGACGATGGCCAGAAGGTCTTCACCGATCTGAGCACCATTCCGCTGGATGCGGTGGAGCGCGTGGAAGTTCTGAAGGACGGCGCATCGGCGATCTATGGCTCCGACGCCATCGCCGGCGTGGTCAACATCATCCTGCGCAGCGATTTCCAGGGCGCGATCCTGCGCGGTTCCTACGGCGTCTCCGGCGACGGCGACGGCGATGCCAAGAAGGCGACGCTGACCGCAGGCACCGGCGACCTGGCCACCGATGGCTGGAACGCATTCTTCAGCCTGGACGTCGGCAAGACCGACGCGATCAAGATCGGCGATCGCAAGAACCGCAAGTGGATCGGCACCGGTGACATCCGTCGCTGGGGCTATTCCGCCGCCGACGCGCAGT
The DNA here is from genome assembly GCF_056760395.1 of Stenotrophomonas sp. STEN009. Lineage (NCBI taxonomy): Bacteria > Pseudomonadati > Pseudomonadota > Gammaproteobacteria > Lysobacterales > Lysobacteraceae > Stenotrophomonas > Stenotrophomonas sp. STEN009. The sequence continues at coordinate 76,309 of NZ_JBRRES010000007.1, forward strand.
TCCTGGGCGGTGCCTACCTGTCCGGTGGTACTGCCGGTGGCGTGGGCCCGAACGGCTCGGTGTTCGACGACCGCAATGTCGACGACGACAATCCCGCGTTCCTGGTGGCGCTGCCGGGCTGTGCCAATCTGACCAGCATTCCCGGCCAGACCGATGCGACCGCACAGCAGCAGGGCTGCCTGTGGGATCCGGCGCAGAAGTTCCGTGACCTGAGCCCGGAAGAGAAGTACATCAACGTGTTCGGACGTGCCAGCTTCGCCTTCGGCGAAGGCGGCGAGATCTACACCGAGATCGGCTACTCGAAGAAGGAAACCACCTTCAGCAACACGCCCTCGGGCGTGTCCGGCGGCTGGGGCTACCCGGAAGGACCGGTCAACGCCAACAGCGGTTCCGGTGCCACCGTGCTCGGCCCGGATCATCCGGACAACCCGATTCCCGGCCAGGCCTCGCGCCTGCGCTATTCGGCCTGGGACGTTGGTCCGCGCGTGACCAACAACACCAACGAGTTCAACCGCTTCCTGGTGGGCGTCAAGGGCAACTGGGGCGACTGGAACTATGACACCGCCTACCTGCACTCCGGCACCGACCTGATCAACCGTCGTACCGGCTTCCTGCACTACGACAACGTCCGCTGTGCACTGGCCAACCCGAACTGTGCCGGTGGCGTATGGCGGATCGGCGACAACGCCAACCTCAACTCGCAGGCGCTGTACGATTTCATCTCGCCGGAGATCAGTGCACGCGCCAAGTCCAGCCTGGACATGTTCGACTTCACCGTGTCGCGCAGCCTGATGGACCTCAAGGGTGGCCCGCTCGGCCTGGCGATGGGCACCGAGTGGCGCAAGACCAGCAACAGCCTGACCCCGCAGACGTTCACCGACACCGGCGACATCATCGGCCTGGGCTACTCGGCCTATGACGGTACCCAGAACGTGTACGCCGGATACGTCGAACTGTCCGCGCCGGTGCTGGAACAGCTGGAGCTGTCCGGTGCACTGCGCTACGACAAGTACGAGAGCGGTGAAGGCAAGGCGACGCCGAAGCTGGGCGTGAAGTGGACCCCGGCCGACTGGATCGCGCTGCGCGCCAGCTACGCCGAAGGTTTCCGTGCGCCGAACCCGGCCGAGAACGGCGACGGTGGCCTGGCCGCCTTCTCCAACGCCCGCGACCCGGTGCGCTGCGCCATCAGTGAAGCCGAATGCACCGCACGCTCGGTGGCGATCATCACCCGCCCCAACAGCGACCTGAAGCCGGAGGAATCCAAGAGCTATTCGGTGGGTATCGTGCTGCAGCCGACCTCCTCCACCTCGATGACGGTGGATGCGTGGCAGATCAAGCGCACCAACGAAATCGCCCAGGGCAGCACCGCCGACGCCATTGCCGCCGGCAACGTCCTGCGCGACACCAACCTGCTCAACGGCATTGCCGGCACCGGCAGCATCCTGGCGGTCAACACGCAGTACATCAACGCCGCTTCCACCCGCGTGCGCGGTATCGACACCGATATCCGCCAGACCTTCGATATCGGTCCGGGCCAGCTGGAAATGGATCTGCAGTGGAGCCATGTGCTGAAGTTCGAGCGCACCGATGCCGATGTGACGGTCGACTACGCCGGCACCCACGGCAACTGCGACGTCACCAACTGCATCGGCACGCCGAAGGACCGCATCAACTTCGGCACCACCTGGAGGCAGGGCCCGTGGAGTGTCAGCGGCGTCGCCAACTACATCAGCAAGCTGGAGAACAAGGACCGCCGTGGCGGCGACTACCTGGCGTTCTACGAGGATGGCTCGCCGGTCGAGAAGATCTCCTCGTTCACCACCTTCGACCTGTCCGGTCGTTGGAACATCACCGAAGCCTTTGAACTGAACGCATCGGTGCAGAACGTGTTTGATCGCATCGCACCGCTCGATCCGACCACCTATGGCGGCGTGAACTACAACCCGCTGCACTTCAGCGGAGCCATCGGCCGCTACTTCACGGTCGGTGCCAAGTACACCTTCAACTGATCGTCGCTGCAGCATCACCTTCGGAGGCCCGGGCACATGCCCGGGCCTCCGTCGTTGCAGATGTTGCATGCGGCTTCACGGCACTGCCGCTACTGTGCCCCTGCGGCCGCGCTGCCGCAGGGGAGATTCATGGCTGCGACCTCACAACGGCTGGGCCTGGCTGCACTGACCGCTCTGGTGGTCGGCTCGATGGTCGGCGCCGGCATCTTTTCCCTGCCACAGAACGTGGCGCGCAGCGCCGGTCCGGCCGCCGCGATCATCGGCTGGGCGGTGAGTGGCGCCGGCATGCTGATGCTCGCCTTCGTGTTCCAGGCCCTGGCCAACCGCCGGCCGGACCTCGATACCGGCATCTACGCGTATGCGCGGGAAGGCTTCGGCAACTACATCGGCTTCTCCGCGGCATGGGGCTACTGGGTTGCCTCGGTACTCGGCAACGCCAGCTTCTTCGTGCTGATCTTCAGTGGCCTCGGCCACTTCATGCCGGTGTTCGGTGAAGGCAATACGCCGGCAGCGGTGGCCGCCTCGTCGCTGTTGCTATGGACCGTGCACCTGCTGGTGCTGCGCGGCCTGCGCACTGCCGCCATCGTCAACGGCCTGGTCACGGTGGCCAAGCTGCTGCCCATTGCGTTGTTCCTCATCCTGGCCGCCGGCGCGTTCCGCATGGACGTGTTCGGCGCCGATTTCCTGGGTACCCCCGCACTTGGCGATCTCGGCCAGCAGCTGCGCGGCATGATGCTGGTGACCGTATGGGTGTTCATCGGCATCGAAGGCGCCAGCATCTATTCCCGGCGCGCTGCGCGTCGTGCCGATGTAGGGCGCGCGACCGTGATCGGCTTTCTCGGCGTATGGCTGCTGCTGGTCCTGGTGAGCCTGTTGTCGATGGGCGTGCTGTCGCAGGCCGAGCTGGCTGCCCTGCCCAATCCATCGATGGCCTACGTGCTGCGCGCCATCGTCGGCGAATGGGGCGCGACCGTGATCATCATCGGTTCGATCATCTCGGTGCTTGGCGCCCTGCTGGCCTGGGTACTGCTGTGCGCCGAGGTGCTGTATGCGGCTGCCGGCGACGGCACCATGCCCGCGTTCCTTGGCCGCGAGAATGCGCGCGGCGTGCCGGCCAATGCGCTCTGGCTGAGCAACGGCCTGATCCAGTTGTTCCTGCTGCTGGTGCTGGTGAATTCCGGCAGCTATACCGGCCTGGTACTGCTGGCTGCATCGATGAGCCTGGTGCCCTATTTCCTGTCCACGGCATTCGGCGTGCAGCTGGCCTGGCGTGGTCAGGCCTATGCGGGCGGCGAAGCAGGAATCCGCTGGCGCGACTTCAGCGTCGCGCTGCTGGCGAGCGCATACGCGCTGTGGCTTGTTTATGCCGGTGGCCTGCACAACCTGCTGCTGTCGGTGCTGTTGTATGTACCGGGCGTAGCGCTGTTCGCGCTGACCCGTCGCCAGCGTGGCGAACAGGTGTTCACGCCTTGGGAGTGGGTGCTGTTCGGCGCCATCCTGGCCGTTGCGATCGCCACACTGATGGCGTTCTGGCGAGGAGCGCTGACTCTGTAGAGCAAAAAAAAAACCTGCATCTCGCGATGCAGGTTTCTGAAAGTGGCGCCCGAAGTTGGACTCGAACCAACGACCCCCTGATTAACAGTCAAGTGCTCTAACCGGCTGAGCTATTCGGGCAGACGAACAGTATAACGGCTCTTCACGCGCGATGGTAGGGGTGATTTGCAATCATTGCGGCGGCCCGGTACAGCTGTTCCGCCACGACCAACCGCACCAGCATGTGCGGCAGCGTGAGCGGACCAATCGACCACTTCTCGTCGGCCAATGCCGAAACTTCGGGCGAATGCCCCTCGGGACCGCCGATCAGGAACGCCAGGTCCCTGCCCTGTCCCCGCCAATGCTCCAGGCGCTGCGCCAGCTGTTCGGAACTGAGCTGGCGGCCGGGCACATCCAGCGCCACGACGTAGGCATTCTTCGGCAGCGCGGCGATCACCCGCCGGCCCTCGTCCTCGGTGGCACGGCGTGGATCGCGGCCTTTGCCGCGCAGGCCGGGCTCGATCTCGACCAGCTCGAACGGCAGCCAGTGCGAGAGCCGCTTCTGGTACTCGGCGAACCCCTGCGCGACCCAACTGGGTGCGCGTTCACCGGTGGCGATCAGGCGGGCTTTCATCAGCGCTCCTCGAAAACGTCGACGGCGCCATCGGCGGCGTCGAAGGGATGCATCAACGTGCGGCTCAGGCCACTTCGTCGTCGCTGGACGGCGGCTGGTCACCGACCGTCCACAGGCGCTCGAGGGCGTAGAACTCACGCACGCGCGGCAGCATCACGTGGACGATCACGTCGCCCAGATCGACCAGTACCCACTCGGCTTCGCGCTCGCCCTCAACCCCGAGCGGCATCACGTCGATCTTCTTGGCGAAGCGCACGACCTCGTCGGCGATCGACTTGACGTGGCGGGTCGAAGTACCCGAGACGATCACCAGGTAATCGGCAACGCTGGACCGGCCGCGCACGTCGATCTCGACCAGGTCCTTGGCCTTCAGGTCTTCGGTGGCTTGACGGACACTGGCCAGCAGTTCCGGCACGGACGGCGGCGGGCTGGGCAGATCGACCTTGATGGTCTGGGGCTGGGTCTGGTTGCTCAAAGTGGATCGACTCGATAAACGTGGGGGCGATTATACGGGGATGGCGCGGTCGCGGCATTCACGGTGTTGCCGGATGGTACAGCCGCTGCGCGGCCACGTAGTCGGCCACCGCCGGCGGCAGCAGGGCACGCCAGGGCCCTGCCGCGGCGATCTGCGCGCGCACGGCGCTGGCCGATTCCCCGCGCAACGGATGGTGCAGGCGCAGGATGCGGCCGGCCGGACTGGCAAACAGGTCCTGTTCGCTGTCGGCCCACCGCCCTTCCAGGACACGGCCGAGCTCGCCGTCGACCGAGGCCTGCAGTGGACTGCCCGGCCGCTCCGCCACCACGAAGTGGGCCAGGCCGAACAGCGCCTCCCACTCATGCCAGCCGGGCAGGCCCAGCAGGCTGTCGGCGCCGACCAGCCAGGCCAGGGGCCGGCTGGGACCGAGCTCGCCGCGCAGTTCGCGCAGGGTATCGACGGTGTAGGACGGGCGACCGGGAAAGCGCGCGGCCCGATCCAGTTCGTGCCGGTCCAGCAGCAGCCCCGGCTCGTCGCCGATGGCCAGCGACAGCATCGTGCAGCGCTGTTCGGCGGTCGCGCCGGGAACCGGGCGGTGCGGTGGATCGGCCGCCGGCAGCATCCGCACCGCGACCTGCAGCTCATCGCGCGCGGCGCGCGCGATCGCCAGGTGCCCCAGGTGCACCGGATCGAAGGTGCCCCCGTAATAGACCCGCAGGCTCATCGATCAGGCCCGGGCCAGCAGCCGCACGGCGCGCGGCTCGGCCACGGCCACCAGCAGGCGCTCCAGCGCCAGCCAGGCGTCGCCGTCGGCGCGCCCCTTGGCGATGCGGTCGACCAGCCCGGCCTCGGCCACGAAACGTTCCCAGCGCTTGCCTTCCGGATGCCGCTGCAGCGCACGCTTGTACGGTGCCTGCCGCGACTCCCAGATGCCGCGCGATTTCATCTCGGCGGCAAGGTTGCCACCGCGCGCCTGCACCCGCGCCAGCCCGGCACCTGCCAGCAGTTCCCGGATCACGATCGGCATCAGCGCGGCCACCGCCTCGCCTTCGCCGCGCAGGCCGGCAAGCATGCGCAGCACCGCCGCCGGTTGCCCGGAGAACGTGGCTTCCACCAGCCGGAATACGTCATAGCGGGCGGCATCGGCCACCAGCGATTCCATGCGCTCCACGTCCAGCGCGTGCCCATCGGCCAGCAGCGCCAGCTTGTCGATCTCCTGCGCCGCGGCAAGCAGATTGCCTTCCACGCGCTCGGCCAGGCGCTGCACTGCGGCCGGATCCGCGCGCAGGCCTTTGCTGCGCAGGCGACGCTCGATCCAGTCGGGCAGTTCATGCGGCTTGATCGCCCAGGCCACCGACAGCACGCCGACCCGGCCCACCGCTTCAGCCCATTTGCCCTGGTGCGCCTTGCTCCATTCGTTGGCGGTGATCATCAGCACGACGTCCGGTGCCGGATCGGCGCAGAACCGGCTGATCACCTCGGCGCCGTCCTTGCCCGGCTTGCCACTGGGCAACCGCACTTCCACCAGGCGACGGGCACTGAACAGGCTCGGCGCGTTGAAGCTGGCGTCGAGCTGGCCCCAGTCGAAGTCGCGACCATCGGCGTCGAACACCTCGCGCTCACCGATGCCGGCGGCGCGCGCCCGCGCACGGACCGCGTCGGCGGCTTCCAGCACGCGCAGCGTCTCAGGACCGGCGATCAGGTACACCGGCGACAGCGGGGTATCAGCGCCCTGGCTGGCCAGCTGCTCCGGACGCAGTTCCATGCCGGTCCCTGTCAGGGCTTGATGGCCGGTGCCGGTGTCGGCTCGGCCGGAACCGCAGGATCGACCGGCTTCGGCGCGGACAGGCTGCCCCCCTTCGCGACTTCGGCACGGACCACGCTGTCGATGCGGCGGATGATCGAGGCCGACATTTCCCGGCGCAGTTCATCGGCCAGGATCTCGCGCTCGGTGGTGGTACCGGTCGCGTCGGTGGGCGGCGACACGTAGTCGCGCGACAGTTCGATCACCTGCTGCGGCACCAGTTCGCTGCCATCCTCGCGACGGAAGATGAAGATCACCGCGTAGCGCAGGCTGTATTCCTGCGCACGACCCTGCGAGTCGATCGCGATCGGCAGGTCGCCCCAGCGTTCGGACAACACCTGCAGCTGGGTGCTGGGTTCGTTGCCATCCTCGCTTGCCAGCTTGGCGCCGGACGCCTGCAGACTGCGGTTGAGCAGCTTGACCAGTTCACTGTACGGGGCCGTGGAGACCACCTTCACCGGCGCGGTGTCGGTCGGCAACATCAGCTTGTTGCGCAGATGGAAGCCACAGCCGGCAAGGCCGAGGACAAGAACGAGGGCAAGCAGGAGTCGGGTCATGGAGAACAGTCTGGCGGAGCCGGGCGATCACGGCAACAGACAGCGTGCCCGAGACCGCGTGAACGCAGGGCCATCAACCGCATGCCCCCCGCGTTGCTGGAACACCGGCCGCCGGGAGGGCGGCCGGGGCGGGGTACATCAGGCGGCGACGATGTTCACGATCTTGCCCGGGACGATGATGATCTTGCGCACCGTCAGGCCTTCCATGAACTTCGCTGCATTCGGCTCGGCCAGGGCCAGCGCCTCGACCTGCTCGCGAGCGGCATCGGCGGCCACTTCGATGGTGCCGCGCAGCTTGCCGTTGACCTGCACGGCCAGGGTCAGTGCGTCGCGCACCAGCGCGCTGGCGTCGGCCTGCGGGAACGGCTGGTCCTCCAGCAGCGTCTCGCCATGGCCAAGCACCTGCCACAGGGCGTGGCTGGCATGCGGGGTGATCGGATTCAGCAGAAGCACGATGGCCTGCAGTGCTTCCTGACGCACCGCGCGGCCCTGTTCGCTGCCGTCCTCGAACTTGGCCAGCGCGTTCATCAGTTCCATCACCGCAGCGATCGCGGTGTTGAAGCTGTGGCGGCGGCCATAGTCGTCGCCGACCTTGCCGATGGTCTCGTGGGTCTTGCGGCGCAGCGCCTTCTGGCCACCGTCCAGCGCGGCCACGTCCAGCGCGGGGGCGGCACCCTCGGCGGCATGCTTCTGCACCTGGGCCCACAGGCGGCGCAGGAAGCGGGCCATGCCGTCCACGCCGGCCTCGTTCCACTCCAGCGACTGTTCCGGCGGTGCGGCGAACATCGAGAACAGCCGCACGGTGTCGGCGCCATACTTGCCGACCATCGCCTGCGGGTCCACGCCGTTGTTCTTCGACTTGGACATCTTCTCGGTGCCACCGACCACCACCGGCTGACCGTCGGCGATCAGGGTCGCGCCGGTGATGCGGCCGCGCTCGTCACGCTGCACTTCCACGTCGGCGGGATTGATCCAGTCCTTGGAACCGTCCGGGTTCGGACGGTAATAGGTCTCGGCGATCACCATGCCCTGGCACAGCAGATTGCGGGCCGGTTCGTTGCTGTCCACCATCCGCGCGTCACGCAGCAGCTTGTGGTAGAAGCGGAAGTACATCAGATGCAGGATCGCGTGCTCGATGCCACCGATGTACTGGTCCACCGGCAGCCAGTAGTTGCCGCGCTTGTCCACGGCATCACGCGCGCCCGGCGAGGTGTAGCGCGCGTAGTACCAGCTCGACTCCATGAAGGTGTCGAAGGTATCGGTCTCGCGCTCGGCTGCACCGCCGCACTCCGGGCAGGTGGTCTTGCGCCACTCCGGGTCGGTCTTGATCGGCGAACCGGTGCCGGAGAACGCGACGTCCTCCGGCAGCACCACCGGCAGTTGCTCTTCCGGCACCGGTACCGCGCCGCACTTGGCGCAGTAGATCACCGGAATCGGGCAGCCCCAGTAGCGCTGGCGGCTCACGCCCCAGTCGCGCAGGCGGTAGTTGACGCGGCGCTGCCCCTGCGCCTTGCGCTCGAAACGCTCGGCCAGGGCTTCAAAGGCGCCCTGGAAATCCAGCCCGTCGAACTCGGCCGAATTGATCAGTTCGAAGGCACGGTTCTTGTCGCTGTACCAGTCCTGCCAGCGCGCGCCATCCCAATTGCGCTCGTCGTCATTGCGCGGATCCTTCAGCGCGATGACCTGCACGATCGGCAGGCCGTACTTGTTGGCCACTTCGTTGTCGCGCTGGTCATGGCCGGGCACGGCCATCACCGCACCGGTGCCATAGCCCATCAGCACGAAGTTGGCGACCCACACCGGCACCTTCTCGCCGGTGACCGGATGGATGGCGCGCAGGCCGGTATCCATGCCGCGCTTTTCCTGGGTTTCCAGCTCGGCCTCGGACACGCCGCCCTGCTTCATTTCCGACAGCAGCGCGGCCAGTTCCGGATTGTTCTTCGCTGCGTGCAGCGCCAGCGGGTGCTCGGCGGCGATCGAGACGAAGGTCACGCCCATCACGGTGTCCGGGCGGGTGGTGAACACCCGCAGCGGATCCAGCGCGCTGCCATCGACGTCGCGCACGTCGAACTGGATCTCCAGGCCCTCGGAACGACCGATCCAGTTGCGCTGCATGGTCTTGACCGATTCCGGCCAGCCGTCCAGCTCGTCCAGGCCGTCCAGCAGCTCCTGGGCGTAATCGGTGATGCGCAGGAACCACTGCGGAATCTCACGCTTCTCGACCAGCGCACCGGAACGCCAGCCACGGCCGTCGATGACCTGCTCGTTGGCCAGCACGGTCTGGTCGACCGGGTCCCAGTTCACCACCGCGTTGCGACGGTAGGCCAGGCCCTTGCGCATCAGACGGGTGAACATGCGCTGCTCGTGGACGTAATAGTCCGGGCGGCAGGTGGCGAACTCGCGCGACCAGTCGATGGCATAGCCCAGCGACTTCAGCTGGCTGCGCATGTGGTCGATGTTCTTGTAGGTCCACGCCGCCGGCGCGGTCTTGTTCTTGATCGCCGCGTTTTCCGCCGGCAGGCCGAACGCGTCCCAGCCCATCGGCTGCAGCACGTTGTGGCCGGTCATGCGCTTGTAGCGGCTGATCACGTCACCGATCGTGTAATTGCGCACGTGCCCCATGTGCAGCGCACCGGACGGGTACGGAAGCATCGACAGGCAGTAGTACTTCGGCTTGTCGGAAGTCTCGTCGACCTCGAACGCGCGGGTGGCGTCCCAGTACTGCTGGGCGGCGGATTCAACCTGCTGCGGGTCGTAGGCGTTGGGTTCAGCGCTGGTCATGGAACACGCGGATGCGGCGGCAAAGCGGTACAGCGTACCGCAGTGCGGCAAACGTCTCCAATCCTGTCCGACGGCTGTGGGCCCGGTGGCGGCCCCGCGACCGTCTCAACGGGCCCGCGACAGCGGCAGCGCCAACGCCAGCCAGACCGCCCAGCAGGCGAAGGCCAGCCGCTGCGACAGAGGCGCCGGCAGCACGCCCTGCAGGGCGAAGGCTGCCAACGCGGCAACCACACCACAGGCCAGCGCCACCCCGCCCAATGCCCGGCCCTGTGTGTCGCGCAGGCGCGCCGTGCCCAGCAGCAGGGCGCCGGCAACGAAGCCCAGCACCCATACCATCCAGGCGCTGGCATGCAGCTGGCTGGCCAGCCCGTGCAGGTCATCCACATCCAGCGGCAGCACGCCCATGGCGGCGAACGCCAGGCCGGCCAGCAGCAGCATCTGGCTGCCCACACGCGGGGCCCAGCCCGCGGTGGCCGGCAGCTGCCGGCGCAGGCATTCGGCCACCACCACCGCCAGCAGGCCCGGCAGCATGAAGCCCAGCAGATTGAAGCCCAGGGCATGCGGCATCCCCTGCGCGCCCAGCAACGCCACCGGATGGCGGGCCTGCGCATAGCCGTCGAGGCCGGCACCGAAGCCGATGACCGCAGCCACGAAGACGAGTGCGGCGATCACGCCCGACAGGCGCAGCAAGGGGGACGGCGACGACATGCAGGCTCCACGACAGCGGCAACAGGAAGGCCGCATTGTCGGCCATTTGCAGCGGCCCGGGTTGAGACGGACAGGTTCCGCCACCATAGAGTCCCTCTCCAGATGCCAAGCGATACCTCCTCCATGACCGAGACGACCTACGTATTCGACGCCACCACTGCGACCTTCGAGGCCGAAGTCCTGCAGAAGTCGCTGCAGACGCCGGTGCTGGTCGATTTCTGGGCCACCTGGTGCGGTCCGTGCAAGACCCTGGGACCGATGCTGGAAAAGCTGGCCGGCGAGTACAACGGCGCCTTTGAGCTGGCCAAGGTCGATGTCGACAAGGAACAGCAGATCGCTGCCGCCTTCCAGATCCGCTCGGTGCCGACCGTGTTCCTGGTCAAGGACGGGCAGCTGGTGGACGGCTTCCCCGGCGCCATCCCGGAGGGCCAGCTGCGCGAGTTCCTGGCCCAGCACGGCATCGTCCCCGCTGATGTCGGCGATACGGTCAGCGAGGAGGAAGCACCGCTGGACCCACAGGCACAGGTGGACGTGCTGCGCGCGCAGATCGCCGCCGAACCGGACAAGGACGAGCTGAAGCTCGACCTCGCCCTGGCCCTGCTGCAGATCGGCGGCGTGGATGAAGCCGGTACGCTGATCGACCGCCTGCCGGCCAACCTGGCCACCGACGACCGCGCCGTGCGCGCCCGTGCACGCCTGGCCTTCGCGTCCGCACTCAAGGACGCCCCGGCCGCCGAGGTGCTCGAATCACGCATCGCCGCCGATGGCAGCGACCTCAAGGCGCGCCATCTGCGGGGCGTGCAGCTGCTGCTGGAGGGCCAGGACGAGGCGGCCCTGGCCCAGTTCCTGGAAATGCTGCGGATCGACCGCGGTTTCGAGGACGGATTGCCGCGCAGGACCCTGATCGACGCCTTCAATGTGATCTCCGACGAGGACCTGGTCGGGCAGTACCGCAGGAAGATGGCCTCGCTGCTGTTCTGAACGGAAGCCTGTCCCGTTCAGAATCCCTGCACTGAACGCGGGCGATAATGTGATCGATGGCGGCCGTTCGGCCGCCGCGATCCATTCGGGGGGATGAGGGTCGGGGCCATTGGGTCTTGCTGCTGCGCCTCCGCATTGCCGGGACTGCAAACTGTGACCTTCGTCCGCACTTCGCCTTTCATTACGCGCCTCCAACGTGTCCTGCTGTGCGCCCTCCTGCTGCTGCCGGCCATCGCCGCCGCACAGGACTGGAACTACCGGGTCCGTCCCGGTGACACCCTCTGGGACCTGGGTGGCCTGTACCTGAAGCCTTCCGTGCCCTGGCAACAGCTGCAGCAGCACAACCGCATCGCCAATCCCTACCAGCTGCCGCCGGGCCAGCTGCTGCGCTTCCCGATCAGCTGGCTGCGCACCGAGCCTGCGCCGGCACGGGTCCTGTCCGTGCGCGGGAAGGTCGGGCTGGTGGGCGGCGATGGCAGCGCCACCCGCGCGGTGCGGGCCGGAGAGCGGCTGCGCATCGGCGACACCGTGGAAACCGAAGGCGACTCCAGCATCACCCTCGAATTCGCCGATGCCTCGCGGTTGCAGCTGCGCGAGTATTCGCGCCTGCGCCTGGACCAGCTCAGCCGCTACGGCCGCACCGGCATGGTCGATACCCGCCTGCGCCTGCAGCAGGGCCGCGCCAGCAACCGGGTCACCCCGGCACGTGGCCCGGCATCGCGCTACATCATCGATGCACCGACGGCGACCAGCAGCGTGCGCGGCACGGTCTTCCGCGTCAGCGCCGGCGATGGCGAGGCCGGCCGGATCGGTGCCACCGAAGTGCTGGAAGGACGGGTGCAGGTCGCCAACACCCACGGCCAGCGCCTTGTCCGTCCGGGTCAGGCCAGCCGCAACGCCAGCGCCGACAAGGCGCCAGCCGCCGTGGCCGCGCTGCTGCCGGCGCCGACGCTGCGTCAGGATGAGCTGAAACTGGCACCGCTGCCGAGCCTGCTGGCCTGGGACCCGGTCGCCGGAGCCGACCACTACCGGGTGGAGGTGGTGCAGGCGGCCACCCCGGAAATCCTGCTGTTCGCCGCCACCACCGCCGACACGCGACTGGCGATCGGCGATCTGCCGCCCGGCGAGCTGCGTGTGCTGCTGCGTGCGGTCGACGCACAGGGCGTGGAGGGCCTGGACGCCAGTGCCGACTTCGAACTCAGCGACCAACCGCCGCCGCCGTTGACCGTCTCTCCGCTGCACGGCCAGACCGTCAACAGCGATCGCCCCCGGTTCCGCTGGACCCAGGCCCCGGGCGCGAGCAGCAGCGTGCTGCAGGTCGCTGCAGAACCGACGTTCACGCAGCCGCTGCAGGAGCAGGCCAGCACCGGTACCGACCTGCGCCTGGCGCAGCCCCTGCCGCCGGGCCAGTACTACTGGCGCGTTGCCTCGCGCGATGACAACGGCCACCAGGGGCGCTATGGACAAGCGCTGCCACTGCAGCTGACCAACGAACCGGTGGACCCTGCCCTGCAGCCGCCCGAGGCGGCGCATGGCCAACTGACCCTGCGCTGGCAGGCCGGCAGCGAAGGCCAGCGCTACCGCGTGCAGGTGGATCGTCGTGGCGACTTCGCCAGCCCGATGCTCGATGAAACCGTCGAGCAGCCCCAGGTCAGCTTCAAGCGGCCATGGAGCGGCACCCTGCACGTGCGCGTGCAGTACATCGACGACGACGGGCACGCAGGCGATTTCTCGCCCGCGCAGCAGGTCAAGCTGCCCTGCCGCCTGTGCTACGGCGCCGGCGGCGGCGGTGCGCTGCTGCTCTGGCTGTTGTTATGAGGCGTTCGCCGCTTCCATGGTCCCGACGGATCGCACTGGCCGTGCTGGCCGGTGTGCTGACCGCCGTGGCCAGCCATGGCCAGTGGCTGTGGCGCCAGGATGAAGCGGCCTACGACGCGATGGTCGGCGGCTGGGACTATCGACCCGACCCCAGCGTGCTGATCATCGCCATCGACGAAGGCAGCCTGCAGCGCATCGGCCAATGGCCATGGCCGCGCTCGGTACATGCGCGCCTGCTTGATCGCCTTACCGACGCCGGCGCCGAACGCATCGCACTGGACCTGATGCTGTCAGAACCCGACCGCCGCGACAGCCGCCAGGACGAAATCCTGGCCGCCGCGATCCGGCGCAATGGCCACGTCGTACTGCCCGTGCTGGCGGCGCCGGCAGCCGGCGACCGCATGGCCGAGGAACTGCTGCCCATTCCACTGATCGCGGCCAGCGCTGCGGCGATCGGCCACAGCGATGTCGAAGTGGATGGCGATGGCGTCGCCCGTGGGGTGTACCTGCGCGCCGGCATCGGCCAGCCGCATTGGCCTGCGCTGGGCCTGGCCCTGGCCGGACTGCCCGCCAGCGCGATCGACGGCCTGCCGGATCCCGAGCCGGAGGTCGATTCCCCCTATCAGTGGCGCCGCGACGATTACGTGCGGGTGCGCTACGCGGGCCCGCCGGAACGATTGCCGCAGGTGTCCTATGCCGACGTGCTCGAGGGCCACGTGGACATGGCGATGCTGCATGGGCGACGCATCGTGGTCGGAATGACCGCCAGCGGCATCGCCCCGCGCCTGCTCACGCCGACTACGCGCGAGTACTGGATGAGCGGCAGCGAGTACCAGGCCAACATCGCCTCGATGCTGCTGCAGGGCAGGCAGATCCACGTCCTGCCACGGCTCTGCCAGGACGCCATCGGTGGCCTGCTGGTGGCGCTGTGCGTGATCCTCCTCGGCCTGCGCCTGCCCTGGCTGACGGCGCTCTGTTCGCTGCCGCTGGCCCCGCTGCTGAGCTGGGCGCTGCTGCGCGCCGGCAACCTGTGGTGGGCACCGGCCAGCGCGATGCTGGGCATCGTGCTGGTGCTGCTGGCCTGGGCGATATGGCGGATCGCGGCCTGGCACCGGCTGGCCAACCGTGACGCGCTGACCGGCCTGGGCAACCGGCTGCGTTTCGAACAGTCGCTGCAGCAGGAATGCGATGCCGCACGGCGCAGCGGCAAGCCGCTCACGCTCGCGCTGATCGACGTCGATCACTTCAAGCACCACAACGACCGTCACGGTCACCAGGTCGGCGATCGCGTACTGCGCGAAGTGGCGCAGCAGATCGCCGCCCACGCGCGTCGCCCGCGCGACAAGGCGGCACGCTACGGCGGCGATGAGTTCGCGCTGGTGCTGCCGGATACGCCGGCCGAGGGCGCGCGGCAGGTGATCGAAGACCTCATCCAGAGCATCCGCGCCCTGCCCGCACCGGGCGAAGGCCATGGCGGCGGCATCACCCTGACCATCGGCGTCTATACCCGCATCCCCAACGGCGAGCTGCAACCCCACCATTTCGTGGAAGGTGCCGACGCGGCGCTGTACCAGGCCAAGGCCAATGGTCGCGACGGCTACGTGATCGACGCCGCAGGGTGACACGCGCCGCGCCGCGCCGCGCACAGCTACAACATACGCATGCGAATGGTTAGACTTGGGGCCCGTCCTCCGCCCTCGCGATGCACATGAACGCCCGCCTGTTCCGTTTCGGCATCAACCTGTGGCCGCCCTTCCTGTTCACCGGCATCCACGTCACCCGGGTCAGCCCGGACTACCGGCAGATCGACGTCGAGCTGCGCCAGCGCCCCTGGAACCGCAACTACGTGGGCACCCACTTCGGTGGCAGCCTGTTTGCGATGACCGACCCGTTCTGGATGCTGGGCCTGCTGCATATTCTCGGCCGCGACTACTACGTGTGGGACCGCGCCGGCGCGATCGACTTCCTCAAGCCGGGGCGCGGTACCGTGCGCACGTCGTTCCGCATCGACGATGCGCTGCTGGACGAACTGCGCGCCGACGCTGCCGGCGGCGGCAAAGTGCTGCGCTGGTTCAGCAACGATGTGGTCGACGAAAGCGGCGAGGTGGTCGCCCAGGTGCGCAAGCAGGTCTACCTGCGGCTGAAGCCGCACGCTCGCTGATCCCGGCGGCATTCCCCCGCATCATCGGCAAGCGCTGGCCGCTACAATGCGCCCATGTCGCTCGAAGCCCCCTCCCTGGTCCCCCGCCCCTCCCTGCAGCGCCTGTTCCTGACCGGCCTGCTGACCCTGCTGCCGATCTGGCTCACCTGGGTCGTGGTCAAATTCGTGTTCGTGCTGCTGTCGGGCATCTCCAGCCCGCTGGTGGTGCCCCTGTCGGAGCAGATCGCGACCAGCTTCCCGCATTACCTGGGCTGGGTGCGCGCGGAGTGGATCCAGAACACCATCGCGCTGCTGGCGACGCTGCTGGTGATCCTGGCCGTGGGCGTGGCCAGCCGCCGCGTGCTCGGCCAGCGCCTGCTGCGCTGGATCGGCGCGGTGATCAAGCGGATCCCGCTGGCCAGCATCATCTACGACAGCGCCAAGAAGCTGCTGGACATGCTGCAGACCGAACCCGGCAGCACGCAGCGCGTCGTGCTGATCGACTTCCCGCACCGCGACATGAAGTCGGTCGGCCTGGTCACGCGGGTGATCAAGGAACACGGTACCGACCGCGAACTGGCAGCGGTGTACGTGCCGACCACGCCGAACCCGACCTCCGGCTATCTTGAAATCGTGCCGGTGGAACTGCTCACACCCACCGACTGGACCGTGGACCAGGCGATGAGCTTCATCATTTCCGGTGGTGCTGTGGCGCCAGCCAGCGTGCCGTTCACCCGCGCGGGCGAACGCACCGAATGAGCACGACGCCGGTCGAGCGCCCGCTGCAGGACCGCGCGGTCCTGCTGTTCATCGTGCTGGCCGCGTTCTTCTGCGGCAATGCCGTGCTGGCCGAGCTGATCGGAGTGAAGATCTTCGCGCTGGAAGACACGCTCGGCATCGACCCGCTGAACTGGAACCTGTTCGGCCAGACCGGGTCGTTGAGCTTCACCGCCGGCACACTGCTGTGGCCGGTGGTGTTCATCATGACCGACACCATCAACGAGTTCTTCGGCAAGCGCGGGGTGCGTTTCATCTCGTGGTTGGCGGTGGTGCTGATCGCCTACGGCTTCCTGTTCGCTTTCGCGGCGATCTCGCTGGCGCCGGCCAGCTGGTGGGTCACCTCGATGAACGCCCATGGCGTGCCCGACTACCAGGCCGCGTTCGCCGCGGTGTTCGGCCAGGGCATGTGGACCATTGCTGGTTCGCTGGTGGCCTTCCTGCTCGGCCAGCTGATCGACGTGGCCGTGTTCCACAGGATCCGGCAGGCCACCGGCGAGCGCCACGTCTGGTTGCGCGCTACCGGTTCCACCGCGGTCTCGCAGCTGGTGGACAGCTTCGTGGTGATCTGGATCGCTTTCGTGCTCGGCCCGCAGCAGTGGCCGACATCGCTGTTCCTGGCGGTGAGCAGCGTCAACTACGTCTACAAGATGGGCTTTGCGATCGCCCTGATTCCCCTGCTGTACCTGATGCGCCGTGCGATCACCCGATACCTGGGTGTCGAGCGCGCGGCCGCGCTGCGGGCTGCGGCCGCGGCTGACTGAAGACCCAGCGGGCGCCAGCTGACTGCGCCCCCGCGCTGGCCGTACGCGGCCGGATCGTGCAAGCTCCACGGTCTGTGTTCCACGGAAGCTCCTGATGCCGTATTCCACCCGCGCCCTGGCCGCCGCCATTGCCGCGTTGTTCCTGTTCAGCGCCGTTCCGTCGGCCGAAGCTGCGAAGAAGAAGGCCAGCCGGCCCGCTGCGACGCAGAGCCGTCCGGCGGCCAAGCCCAAGGCGCGGCCCAGCACGCGCGCCACCGTACCGGCACGCAGCGCCACCCGCTCCCCCGCGCGCCCGGTCGCCGCCGCCCGCACTGTGCCCAAAACGGTCCAGCTGGAGCGCCTCTATGACGAATACTGGGATGCGTCGATGCGGTTGAACCCGCTGCAGGCGACCTTCCAGGGCGAAACCCGCTACAACGACCAGCTGCCGAACATCCTGTCCGCGGCGTGGCGCCAGCAGTCGCATGACTTCACCGTAGAGTGGCTGGGCAAGGTCGAGAAGATCGGCAGCGACGGACTGCAGGGCCAGGACCTGCTGAGCTACGAGATCTTCGTGCGCGACGCGCGCGCGACCTTGGCCGCCGAGCCGTATCCCAGCTGGATGATGCCGATCAGCCAGTACTACAACGTCGGCAGCATCATGGCCATTCTCGGTGCCGGCGCGGGTGCGCAGCCGTTCAATACCGTGCAGGACTACGACACCTGGTCGCGCCGCTCGCTGGGCATTCCGGCGCTGTTCGACCAGGCCATCGACAACATGCGCCAGGGCATGAAGGCCGGTGTGGTGCAGCCGCGCGACCTGATGGAAAAAGTGCTGCCGCAGCTGGATGCGGTGATCAAGCCGACCGCCGAGGAAAGCATCTTCTGGTCGCCGATCCGGACCATGCCGGAGTCGATTTCCGCCGAGGACAAGGCGCGCATCAGTGCCGAGTACAAGCGCATGATCGAACTGCGCATCATGCCGTCCTACCGCGCCCTGCGCGGCTTCATCGCCACCGAGTACCTGCCGGCCACGCGGACCAGCAGCGGTCTGGGCGCCCTGCCCAATGGCCAGGCGTGGTACGCCAACCTGATCGTGCAGACCACGGCCAGCGAACAGACACCCGCGCAATGGCATGCGCTCGGCGAACAGCGCGTGCAGGAGCTGCAGGCGCAGATCGCCGCAGTGATGAAGGATGCGAAGCTGCGCGGCACGCCGACCAAGCTTCTGCGCAGCATGCGCAGTGATCGCCAGTTCCAGTATGGCGACGCCAACGCGCTGCTCGGCCGCTACCGCCAGGTGCAGCAGCAGGTCGCCACGCGCCTGCCGCAGGTGCTCGACACGCTGCCGAAGGCTGCCCTGGACATCCGTGCAGTGGAGCCCGAGCGTGCGCTCACCGCGGCCGCGGCCTCCTACCAGCCGACACAGCCCGGCGAGGCCGGGGTGCTGTATGTGAACACCCGCGACCTGCCCAGCCGCAAGCGCTGGAACGTGCCGGTGCAGTACCTGCATGAAGGCATTCCCGGCCACCACGTGCAGCTGGGTCTGCAGCAGGAGCTGGCCAAGCAGCCGCGCTTCCGGCGTGCCGGCGGCGACCTGGCCTTCATCGAAGGCTGGGGCCTGTACTCGGAAACGCTGGGGGAAACGCTGGGCGTCTACACCGATCCCTACGACCGCATCGGCTATCTCTCCTCGCGCCTGCTGCGCGCAGCGCGCGTGGTCGCCGACACCGGCGTGCATGCCCAGGGCTGGAGCAAGCAGCAGGCCGTCGCCTACCTGCAGAAGACCGTGGACATGAGCAGCGATGATGCCAATGCCGAAGTGGAGCGGATCATGGCCCAGCCTGCGCAGGCGCTGTCCAATGTGGCCGGCCTGACGACCCTGCTGGCACTGCGCGACAAGGCCAAGGCACGCCAGGGTGCGGCATTCGACCTGCGCCGTTTCCATGCCGAACTGCTGAAGGACGGCTCGATGCCGCTGGACGTGCTGGAGCGGAAGATGGAACGATGGCTGTCACAACCGCCGGGGGCCGCGCCGGCCCCCTGATCGCCACGGAGCCCTCATGCGTCCCGCCACCGTCGTGTTCGCTGCCGTACTGGCCCTGCTGCGGCAGGCCGCGCCTGCCGCACCGGCGGTGATGCCACCGGATGCGGGCATCGATGGCCTGATGCAGGCCTACGATGGCCAGGTGCCGGGAGCAGCGGTACTGGTGCTGCACGACGGGCAGGCGGTGTTCCGCCGCGGGTACGGCCTGGCGGTGGTCGAAGATGGCACCGCGGTGACCGCGGCCAGCAATTTCCGGCTGGCCTCGGTGAGCAAGCAGTTCACCGCCGCCGCCGTGCTGCTGCTGGTGGAAGAGGGCCGCCTGGGCCTGGACCAGCCAGTGCGACGCTGGCTGCCGGAACTTCCCACTGCGGCGTCCTCCGTCACCCTCCGTCACCTGCTGTCGCATACCAGCGGTCTGCCCGACTATGAGGGCCTGATGGACCCCGCCGACAGCCGCCAGGTGCACGATGCGGACGTGCTGGCGCTGCTCGCACGCGAGGACCGGCTGGATTTCACACCGGGCACTGCGTACCGCTACAGCAACAGCGGATATGCGCTGCTGGCGCTGATCGTCGGGCGCGCGTCGGGCCAGGATTTCGCCACCTTCCTGCAGCAGCGGATCTTCGGCCCGCTGTACATGACCCACACCGTCGCCCACCAGGACGGCGTCGATACGGTCACTGCGCGGGCCTACGGCTACAGCTGGCTCGACGGTCGCTGGCAGCGCACCGACCAGAGCACCACCAGTGCCGTGCTGGGTGATGGTGGCATCTATTCCTCGCTGGACGACCTCGCCCGCTGGGATGCCGCACTGTACGACGACCGCCTGCTGTCAGCCGCATCGCGGCGGGCCATGTTCAGCCCGGCCACCGCAACCACCGAACCGGACGTACCGCATTACGGCTTCGGCTGGCGCCTCAACGGCCGCATGCAGTGGCACAGCGGCGAAAGCATCGGCTTCCGCAACGTCATCCTGCGCTATCCGGACCGGCATCTGACAGTGATCGTGCTGAGCAACCGCAACGACCCCGAACCCTATCCGCTGGCGCTGAAGATCGCCCAGCGCTGGCTGGACATCCTGCAATGACCGACGATCCGACCGCCCTGCTGGGCATCCATCATGCCGCGCTGATCTGCAGCGACTATGCGCGCTCGAAGGATTTCTACGTGCGCATCCTCGGCCTGCGCGTACTGGCCGAGAACCACCGTGCCGCGCGCGATTCGTGGAAGCTGGACCTGGCACTGCCCGATGGCGGCCAGCTGGAACTGTTCTCGTTCCCGTCACCACCGCCCCGGCCCAGCCGCCCGGAGGCACAGGGCCTGCGTCACCTGGCCTTCCGCGTGGCCGCGCTGGAGCCATTCATCCAGCGCCTGGCCAGCTGCGGCGTGGACTGCGAACCGGTCCGCGTGGACGAGTACACCGGCCGCCGCTTCACCTTCTTCGCCGACCCGGACGGCCTGCCGCTGGAACTCTACGAAGTCGGCTGATGGCTCGGGGTCAGATCCCTTTTCCATCGGGAAAGGATCTGGCCCCACTCACCTGCTCGACCCGGCACCCCCTTCCCCATACCCCGCCGAATGGGTATACAGTCGGCGTGTACCGGCACCGTGCCGGAATGAACCCTGGGAGGGGACCATGCGCAAGACCTTCAAGACCCTGCTGCTGGCGCTGCCGCTGTGCCTGGCGGCGCTCTCGGCGCAGGCCGCCGATGGCGCGGCCGGCCGCTGGAAGACCATCGACGACAAGACCGGCCAGGTGAAGTCCATCGTCGAGATCAGCCAGGCCGCCAACGGCACGCTGTCCGGCAAGGTGGTGGACATCCTGCACTCGGACAAGGGTCCGAACCCGGTCTGCGATGGCTGTGAGGGTGCCAACAGGAACAAACCGGTGAAGGGCATGACCATCCTCTGGAACCTGAAGGCCGACGGCGCCAGCAAGTGGTCCGGCGGCACCATCCTCGACCCCGCCAACGGCAAGACCTACAAGTCGAAGATGGAACTGCAGCCGGGTGGCAACAAGCTGGACGTCTCCGGCTGCATCGCCTTCATCTGCCGGGCGCAGACCTGGGTACGCGAGTAAGCCACCGGCCCGTCCGTGCATTCCCGTGACCCGGCCCCGGCCGGGTCACCTCGTTGCGGGCATGCGATAATCTGCGGTTCCCCTCGGCTTCACCCCGCGACCATGACCCGTACCGCGCTTGTCACCACCGCCCTGCCCTACGCCAACGGCCCGCTGCATCTGGGCCATCTGGTCGGCTACATCCAGGCCGACATCTGGGTGCGTGCACGGCGAATGAGCGGCGGCAGGACCTGGTTCGTCTGCGCCGATGACACCCATGGCACGCCGATCATGCTCGCAGCCGAGAAGGCCGGGGTAACCCCGGAGGCCTTCATCGCCAGCATCCAGGCCAGCCATGAACGTGATTTCGCCGAATTCGGCGTGGCCTTCGATCACTACGATTCGACCAATTCGGCAGCCAACCAGGCGCTGACCGAGGCGTTCTACCTGAAGCTGGAAGCGGCCGGCCACATCAGCCGCCGTTCGGTGGCCCAGTTCTACGACCCGGCCAAGGGCATGTTCCTGCCGGACCGCTACATCAAGGGCATCTGCCCGAACTGCGGCAGCGCCGACCAGTACGGCGACAACTGCGAAGTCTGTGGCGCGACCTACAGCCCCACCGATCTGAAGGAGCCGAAATCGGTGATCTCCGGCGCTACGCCCGAGATCCGGGATTCGGAGCACTTCTTCTTCGAGGTCGGCCGCTTCGAGGGCTTCCTGCGCGAATGGCTGGCCGGCGACGTCGCGCTGCCCGGGGTGAAAGCCAAGCTGATGGAGTGGCTGGACGCGGAGGGCGGCCTGCGCGCGTGGGACATCTCGCGTGACGCGCCGTACTTCGGCTTCCAGATCCCCGGCCATCCGGGCAAGTACTTCTACGTCTGGCTGGACGCGCCGATCGGCTACCTGTCCAGCTTCCAGACCCTGTGCGGCACGCTCGGCGAGGATTTCCAAGCCCACCTGCGCGCCGGCACCGCCACCGAGCTGCACCACTTCATCGGCAAGGACATCGTCAATTTCCATGGCCTGTTCTGGCCGGCGGTGCTGCACGGCACCGGCCACCGCGCGCCGACCCGCCTGCACGTCAACGGCTATCTGACCGTTGACGGCGCCAAGATGAGCAAGTCGCGCGGCACCTTCGTGATGGCGCGCACCTTCCTCGATGCAGGACTGGAACCGGAAGCACTGCGCTACTACTACGCGGCCAAGTCCGGCGGTGGCGTCGACGACCTCGACCTGAACCTGGGTGACTTCGTCGCCCGCGTCAACGCTGATCTGGTCGGCAAGTTCGTCAACCTGGCCAGCCGCTGCGCCGGCTTCATCAGCAAGCGTTTCGATGGCCTGCTCGCCGCGCAGCTGCCCGATGCCGCCCAGTACCAGCGCTTCATCGACAGCCTGGCGCCTATCCGCGAAGCCTACGAGCGCAACGATCCGGCGGCGGCGATCCGCCTGACCATGACCCTGGCCGACGAAGCCAACCGCTACATCGACGACGTCAAGCCGTGGGTGATCGCCAAGCAGGAAGGAGCCGACGCGCAGCTGCAGGCCGTGTGCAGCCAGGGCCTGAACCTGTTCCGTGTACTGGTCACCGCACTGAAGCCGGTACTGCCTTCCACCGCCGCCCAGGCCGAGGCGTTCCTGGCCGCGCCAGTGGCCGACTGGACC
Organism: Stenotrophomonas sp. STEN009; assembly: GCF_056760395.1. NCBI lineage: Bacteria > Pseudomonadati > Pseudomonadota > Gammaproteobacteria > Lysobacterales > Lysobacteraceae > Stenotrophomonas > Stenotrophomonas sp. STEN009. The sequence continues at coordinate 99,037 of NZ_JBRRES010000007.1, forward strand.
GACCTGGCGCAGCCGCTGCTGGCCCATCGAATCGCTGACTACACCCCACTGTTCACCCGTATCGACCCGAAGAAGATTGACGCCATGATCGACGCCTCCAAGGACACCCTGCAGCCGACCGCCGCTGCCCCCGCCGCCAAGGCCGACGCTGCCAAGTCGGCGGCTGCCGTGCCGGCCAGTGCCGCAACGGCCAGCGCCGAGGCACCGGCCTACATCGGCATCGACGACTTCGCCAAGCTCGACCTGCGCATCGGCAAGGTGCTGGTGTGCGAGTTCGTGGAGGGTTCGGACAAGCTGCTGCGCTTCGAGCTGGATGCCGGCGAACTGGGCAAACGGCAGATCTTCTCCGGCATCCGTGCCAGCTACGGCGAGCCGGAAGCGCTGGTCGGCCGCAGCGTCGTGTTCATCGCCAACCTGGCCCCGCGCAAGATGCGCTTCGGCCTGAGTGAAGGCATGATCCTGTCGGCAGGTTTCGATGGTGGCGCGCTGGCGCTGCTGGACGCCGACAGCGGCGCGCAGCCGGGCATGCCGGTCCGCTGATGCACTGCGCGGGTGCGGCCACGGCCGCTCCCGCCGGTCACGGCAACGACGGGACGCACCACGGGAGGCATCGGAATGGAACTGGCGCTGTTCGACTTCGACCATACCGTCACCACCTGCGATACCTATGGCCGCTTCCTGCGCCGCGTGGCCACCGCCGAGCAGCTTGCGCAGGCGTGGTGGAAGGTGGGTCCGTGGCTGGCGGCGTACCGGCTGAAACTGATCTCGGCCGAACGCATCCGCGCCCGCGTCACCCGCCTCACCTTCAGCGAGCGCCACGCCGACGACATCGCAGCGCTGGCCACCGGCTTCTCGCGCGAGTTCCTGCCCGAGGTGGTGCGCCCGGAAATGCTGGAACAGATCCGCTGGCACAAGGAACAGCAGCACACCGTGGTGGTCGTGTCCGGTTCGCTGGATCTGTACCTGCGTCCCTGGTGCGAAACGCTGGGTCTTGAACTGATCTGCAACCGCCTTGAAAGCCGGGACGGACGCCTGACCGGCCGGTACCACGGCGGCGATTGCGGTCCTCGCAAGGTCGAGCAGATCCGTCGCCGTTTCGATCTGTCGCGTTACACGCGCATCCACGCTTATGGCGACAGCGCAGAGGACCGGCCGATGCTGGCCCTCGCCCACGAACGTTGGTTCCGTGGCAAACCCCTGAAATGATCCCTACGCGCAGCCTTCGCCACGCATGAGCCTGATTCCGCCGCTGACCGAACGCCTGGACCGACTGTTGCCGCAGACGCAATGCGGACAATGCGGCTATGACGGTTGCCGCCCCTATGCGCAGGCGATGGCGCGCGGCGAGGCGGGCGTGGACCGCTGCCCGCCGGGCGGCGATGCGGGCGCGCGTGCACTGGCCCAGGTACTGGGTGTGCCGGCACTGCCGTTTGATCGTACGCGCGGCGAACACAAGGCGCCGCAGGTTGCGGTGATCGTCGAGGCCGACTGCATCGGCTGCACCAAGTGCATCCAGGCCTGCCCGGTGGACGCGATTGTCGGCGGCGCGAAGTACATGCATACCGTGATCGCCGACCTGTGCACGGGCTGCGAGTTGTGCATTCCACCGTGTCCGGTGGACTGCATCGTGCTGCGGGAACGGTAGCGGTGCCAGCTCCCTTCCGGCAGGAAAGGGAGCTGACACCCGCCCGCCGTTACGGCACGGCCGCCGTCACCACGATCTCGACCTTCCACTCGGCGTGTGCCAGCTTGGCTTCGACCGTGGCGCGGGCCGGGGTCGCACCCTCGACCACCCATTCGTCCCACGCCTTGTTCATGCCGTCGAAGTCGGCCATGTCGGCCAGGAACACCTCCGCGCGCAGCACATGCTGGCGATCACTGGCCACCAGTGCCAGCAGCTTGTCGATCTCGGCCAGCACCTGCCGGGTCTGTCCGGTGATGTCCTGGCTGGTGTCCTCCGGAATCTGGCCGGAGAGGTAGGCAACCTTGTTGTACACGGTCATTTCGGACATGCGCGGTCCGACGTCGTAACGCTCCATCATGGGCGTGGCTCCTGCGGGTGATCAGGCCTGCATTGTCCTCCAAACCGGCGGCGGGTGGGTGTCCTGCACCACCGCTGTTCAAATGCCTTCGAGAGGCGCACGATGCGCCACGCCCGCGTTGACACCGCCCTCGCCCTCCCTGCCGCACCCTTGCGCCGATGACCGTCCCTTCCGATCCCGCAACCGCTCCGTCCATCCCGGTCTGGAAGCGGCTGCTTACCATCTTCGTTCCCCTGCTGATCCTGGCCCTGGCCCTGCATGGCCTGGCCGGCGAGTTCGACGAACATGGCTATCGCGCCATCCGCCAGGCGTTCCATGCACTCAGCGCAACGCAGATCGCACTGACCGTGACGCTGGGCCTGGCCAGTTATGCCTGCCTGATCGGCTTCGATGCCATCGGCCTGCGACGCAGCGGCATCCGCGTGCATCCCGCGCGCATCGGCATCACCGCGTTTCTCGCCCACACCCTGGGCCAGACCGTCGGCTTTGCGGCCTTGACCGGCGGCGCGGTGCGCCTGCGGGGCTATCGCGGTGCCGGGCTGGATCTGGCCCAGATCGGCCAGGTCGTGCTGATGAGCACGCTCGGTTTCATGTTCGGTGCATGGCTGTTGATCGGCCTGGCGTTATGCCTGGAACCCTCAGCGGCGGCGCTGGCGCTGCCGTTGGATTCCGGCGCCGTGCGCGCGGTCGGCATTGCCGCCCTGCTCGCCTATCTGGCCACGGTGCTGCTGGTCGGCCGCAGCGGACGCCAGTTCCGTGTGTTCGGCCACGCCCTGTGGCTGCCCGACCGGCTGACCATGCTCGGCGTCACCGCGCTCAGCGTGATCGAACTGGTGCTGGCCAGTGCAGCGTTCTACGTGCTGCTTCCGGACTCCACGCCCACCGGGCTTCCCGGCTTCGTCGGCCTGTACCTGGTGGCGGTGCTGGCAGGCCTGGTCTCGACCGTCCCGGCCGGCCTGGGCGTGTTCGAGTGGAGCCTGCTCAAGCTGCTGCCGCAGGTGGCACCGGCGGCGGTGCTGGCGGCCGCGCTGATCTACCGCGTCACCTACTACGTCCTGCCGCTGCTGCTGGCCACCGTGCTCGCGCTTGCGCCTGCACTGCGGCGACCGCTGCGGGCCAGCGCCGGCGCCACCCGCGCCGGCTGGAACGCGCTGCGCCCCTGGCTGCCGCAGATCATCGCGTTGGCGGCTTTCAGCATCGGCGCCGCCCTGGTCATCGATGGCACCTTGCCGACCCCGCGTCGCCATCTGCTCAATGCATCGCTGCCGATCCTGGAAACATCGCACCTGATCGGCAGTCTTGGCGGTGTCGCCCTGCTGCTGATCGGCCAGGGCCTGGCCCGGCGCAGCCACGCCGCTTGGATGCTGGCGATGGCGGTCTGCGTGATCACGCCGCTGCCGCTGTGGCTGCGCGGCGGTCAACCGTTGATCGCGGTATCGGCCGTACTGGTCGCGATGGCACTGTGGGCCGCACGCCGTGAGTTCTACCGCCAGGGTGCGCTGCTGGATGAGGCGTGGTCGTGGCCATGGTTGCGCAACCTGGGGCTGGTCCTGGTCGCGGTCACCTGGCTGCTGTTCTTCACGTACAGCCATGTCGAGTACCAGAACGAACTCTGGTGGCAGTTCGCACTGTCCGGCAACGCACCGCGTGCGCTGCGTGCGCTGCTGGTGGTAGCCATTGCCCTGGTGATGTTCGGCCTCGCCCGCCTGCTGCACAGCACGCGCAGCCCGCTGCCGGCCGCTGACGAGGCCACGCTGCAGGCGTTGGCACCGGTGCTGGCCAGCGCCACCGACACCCAGGCCTGCCTGGTGCTGACCGCCGACAAGGCAGTGCTGCGCGACGATGCCCGGCAGGGCTTCGTGATGATGCAGCGCTACGGCGGCTCGTTAATCGCGATGGGTGATCCGGTCGGCCCGCCGGAGGTCGCACGTGCGTTGATCTGGCGTTTCCGTGAGGAAGCCGACCGCCTCGGCCTGCGCCCGGTGTTCTACCAGGTGGGCGAAGCCTACTGGCAGACCTATCTGGATCTCGGCCTGGGCCTGGTCAAGCTGGGCGAGGAGGCGATCGTGCCGCTGCACGACTTCGGTCTGGAAGGCCGCGAACGCGCCGACCTGCGCCAGGCATGGAACCGCGGCAAGCGCAGTGGCCTGTCGTTCCGGGTGGCGCCGGTGGAAGAGGTCCCCAGCCTGCTGCCGCGCCTGCATGCGATCTCCAATGCCTGGCTGGAAGACAAGTCCGGTGACGAGAAAGGATTCTCGCTGGGCAGCTTCGATCCCGATTACCTGGTGCGTTTCCCGGTCGCGCTGGTCGAGGCCGAAGGTCGGATCGTCGCCTTCGCCAACCTGTGGCAGGCGCCAGCCGGTGCCGAGCTGTCGGTGGACCTGATGCGGCACGTCAGCGACGCGCCGAAAGGCACGATGGATTTCCTGTTCATCGAACTGTTCCTGTGGGGCCGGGCCCAGGGCCATGCGCGTTTCTCGCTGGGCATGGCGCCCCTGTCCGGGCTGGCCCAGCATCGCCTGGCGGGCCGCTGGAATCGTCTTGCCGGCCTGCTGGCACGGCATGGTGAGCGCTTCTATGGCTTCAGTGGCCTGCGCCGCTTCAAGTCGAAGTTCGATCCGCAGTGGCGCCCGCGCTACCTGGCGGCGCCCGGTGGCATGCACCTGCCGGCAGCCCTGCTGGACGCCACCCGCCTGATTTCGCTGGATCCACGCCGCGGCTGAGCCACCCGACCGCCGGGCATGGCCCGGCGCTGCTCCTGCAGGCGTGTGCTGATTACGCGCCGCCCTTGAGGATGACCTCGGCCAGACGATCGTAGTCGCCACCGAAATGGTGGTCGCCAGGCAACCGGATCCTGCGCACGCCCTCGTTCGCAGGCAGGTCCGGACACAGCGCGTCCTCATCCTTGTCGCCATAGACGCACAGGGTCTTGGCCGCCGGCAACCTGGCCACTTCCGGCGCGATCGGCAGGCCATCGCCGCCACCGCCCAGCCAGTTGCTGACATGGAACTCGAAATCGGCCTTCCGCCCCACGGAGAGCAGCACGATGCGCTCGAGTGCTTCGCGGCTGCCGGCATCGAGCCGGTTGATGGTGGCCGGCAGCACGTCGGCGCCCTGCGAGAAGCCGATCAGCATCACCTTGTCGCGCTGCCATTGCTGGCGGTAGTGGTCGATGATCTTCTGCAGGTCAGCGGCAAACCCCTCCGGCGTGCGTTCGCTCCAGAAATAACGCAGCGAATCGATGCCCACCACGGCCACGCCGTGTTCGGCCAGCGACGAGGCCACGTCCTTGTCCAGTCCCGCCCAGCCGCCATCACCGGAAACGAAGATCGCCAGCGTATCGCCGTCACCGCGCGCGGGGACTTCCACCACGGGCAGGCCCTTCAACGCCGCCGGCGGCGGTGCCAGGCTGATGCCGGCCTGCGCACCGATCACCCGCGCGGCAGCCACCAGTCCCGGCGTGGCATCGCCGCGGGCGCTGCGCTTGAATCCGCGCGCCATCGCGACCTGCTGCACGAACGGACCCGCTCCCTGACCCCTGCAGCCCATATCGCCGATGGCATTCAACCAGGGAAAGTTCAGTTCGGCCGGTTGCAGCCGCCCCTCCTTGACGCCGTCTCCGCAGACCATGCGTTCGTGGGCATGGTCGGGACAGAAACCGGAGGTCAGCAGGCCGGCGAACACCTGGGTGTCGGCCTGTGCGGCCAGGCTGTAGGCCAGCTCGGCACCCTCACCATCGCCGCCGACCAGCGGCAGGTGATATCCCGGCAGGTGCAGGAACGCCTGCACCCAGCGCGAGAAATTCTCGACGTCGCCAGCACCGAACGAACAGGTGCTGTCGCCTTCGCGTTCAAGAACACCCCGCAGGTGCGCCACATCCACCGCCGCCACCAGCGCACCGTCGGCACGCAGTGCTTCGATCGGCGCCAGGCTGGCAGCGCCATAGGGACCTTCGTGGAACCAGATCACCACCCGCTGCGGCACTCCCGCCGGCAGATGCACCGGCACCTGCTCGAATCGGCCATGGCTGACCTGCTGCACGGATGCCGCGGCCACCGCCGGCAACGCCGCCAGCGCCATCACCAGTCCCATCGCCCTGCCCAACCCTGCACGCGTCATGTCGCAACCCCAGTGGAATGCGCACACGATACGCCGCCACCGCGTGCACGACACGTACCGGTCACGGCCGTTCGCCGGGCCCGCGGCCAGGGTTCAGGCGCGTGTGCGCGCCAGACCGCGCCGGTACAGGGTGACGGCCAGCCAGAGCAGCCAGCCGACGATCACGGCGATCACCAGCTTCTGCCCCAGCCCGCGCGGCGGCCCGTCACGCCAAAGCACATGCAGCCACAGCAACGCGAAGGCCAGCCAAGCCCAGCCCCACAGCAGGGCAGCACTGCGTTGCCAGCCCGGCTCGCGACGCAGGTACCACGCCTGCAGCAGCATGCCGACGCTGGCACACAGGAAGGCCGTGTTGGCAGCCACGCCATGCACCAGCGGCGCCAGCAGCGGCGTCGCCTGCGGCAGCCAGCTGTCGCCGATGGCGACCGTCGCCAGGCCCAGGGCGGACACGGTGAACAGCAGCGGCGCGGCCGCGCTGCGGCGGGGCCCCACGCTGTGACGATAGAGCGCGATGCCGAGCGCGGCGATCGCCACCGCCAGCAGGCAGTAGGCGGCGCGCAGCGCCAGACCCCAGGGACCGTGCAGGTACAGGCTCAGGGTCGCGCGCATCCAATCCAGATCAGCGCGCGCGAACTGCGTCCACAGGGCCGTCGCCACGAACAACAGGAGCGCCACCAGGGCCAGCAGCGCAGCCGGACGCGCTCCGGTCATGGCGTGGCCTCCGGGTGCCGCGCCTTCCATTCGGCCAACGCCTTGCGGTAACGCTGCAGCTCTTCGGCATACAGATCGAGTACGCACAGCGGGCAGCCGCTGCCGCAGCACTCGTTGGGACCAGGTTCTTCCGGTGCGGTTGGCCGGGGATCAGGATCGGGAACGGACACGGTGGGCGGCGCTACCTTGCAGATGCAGGCCGCCAGTGTAACTGCCCCGCTCAGGTGTCCAGCCGGCGGCGCAGGTTCGCGCGTGCCGCGGCATCCAGGCGCTGGTGGAAGAAGTCGCTGAGGAAGATCCGCGGTGCGCGCAGCAGCCCCTGCAGGAAGCGGCGGCGGCCGGCGCGGTACAGGAAACCCGGGACCACCCCCTGGTACTCCTCGGCCACACCACGATCGTAGGCATCGAACACCGGTGCAGGCGCGCCCAGGATCGCCATGTCGCAATCCAGGAACAGCGCCGCTTCGGCGTCGACATCCGCAGGACCGAGTTCGCCATGACGGGCAGTCAGCAGGATCAGCTGCTCGACGCGGGCGGCGTCGATGCCCGCCAGCGCAGGCTCCTGCGCGATGGCCTGCACGGCCAGTGCCGCCGAGCGTGCCTCGTTGTCCTTGCGTCCCGCCTCGTAGACCGCATCGTGGTAAAGCGCGGCCAGAAAGACCTCGGCGGGCTGCCGCCAACCCGGTCCATCGGCGACGTCCTGGCAGTGCTGCAGCACCGCGCGCACGTGGCCAAAGTGATGGTACGCGCGTGGCGGCGTGGCATATCGGTCCTGCAACGCCTGCCACTGCGCCGGATCGAGCGGGATCGGGGCGAAGTCCATGCCGGCATGATCCTGCCAGACGCCCCGGCCAGCAAGCTGGACAATAATTCACCACGCACTCACAGCCGCCGTCCGGCAAGGGCGGAGCACAGTTGTCCACAGCTTTGCCGAGCGCTGGTCCACATCGCCTGTGGATGACCGCGCCGCCGACCGACGGTCGATGCACGGGCGCACGGGCAGGACTACACTCGGCGGCAGGCGGATGCGCCCGCCGCTGCCGGGAATTGCCATGCAACGTCCTGCCACCCGATTCCTGCTGCTCGCCCTGCTCGCGCTGGCAGCGCCGGCCGCCGTCGCCCTGGACGGTCCTGCCGCCGCACCGGCCGTTCAGTACCGCCCCGCCCCAGCGAGCGTGCCGACCGCAGACGAAGTGCTGGCGATTCCGCCGGCGCTGCGCGCGATGCTGACCCGACAGGTGATCGCGCGCAGCCACTCGCGCGACCAGCGCCTGCAGGCCCTGGTGGAGATGATCTTCGATCGGCAGGGACTGGATCTGCAGTACGACGCCGACGCGACCTATACCGTCGGCGAAGTCTGGCAGTACCGCCGCGCCAACTGCCTGGCATTCACGCTGCTGTTCGTGTCGCTGGCACGCGAGGCCGGCATCCAGGCCCGGGTGCAGGAAGTCGGCAGCGTGGTGTCCTGGTATCAGGAGCAGGACCAGGGCGTGGTCTACAGCGTCGGCCACGTCAATGCCGGGGTCGACGTCGGCGGCCGCTTCGGCACGGTCGATCTGGACCGCAACGTGCTGTACGACCGCCACGGCCCGCAGCCGATCGACCGTGCCCGTGCGTTGGCGCACTTCTACAACAATCGTGGCGCCGAACGCATGGCCAGCGACGATCTGGATGGTGCCCGGGTGTTCTTCGATGCAGCGGTGGCGCAGGACGCGCGATTCGCACCGGCCTGGAACAACCTGGGCGTGCTGGACAACCGGAAGGGAGACACCGCCGGCGCACGTCGTGCGCTGGAAATGGCACTGCGCCTGGACGGCCGTCAGGATGCGGCACTGAACAACGCCAGTGCGCTCTACCGGCGGTTGGGCCTGGTGGCAGCAGCGCAGCAGCTGGAGCGCCGCCTGCGCGCCGTACAGCGCGAGGATCCGTTTGCCCAGTACATGCTCGGGGCCCGCGCCGAACGCGCAGGCGACCTGGCGGAGGCCATCCGCTGCTACCGCCGGGCGGTGCGCCTGTACGATGCCGCACACCAGTTCCATTTCGGCCTGGCGAGGGTGTACTTCCTCGCCGGCCAGCTGGCCCGCGCCGACAAGGAACTGACACGGGCCCAGGAACTCGGCGGGGCGCCGCAGCAGGCCCGCTACCAGGCCAAGCTGGACAGCCTGGCCCGCTGGCGGGCGCAGCAGCAGGCCAGGCGCTGAGGGCCCGTCAGGCCTTCTTGAGGAAGCAGGTTTTCAGCACCAGCCCCTTGATCTTGTCCGAGTTGCCTTCGATGTGCTCCGCATCGTCCTCGACCAGCCGGATGTTGCGGATCACCGTGCCCTGCTTGAGCGGAATCGAGGAGCCCTTGACCTTCAGGTCCTTGATCACGGTAACGGTGTCGCCGGCCTGCAGGGTGTTGCCGTTGCTGTCACGCACGACCAGCGCCTGCCCCGCGCTCTCCTCGGCGGTCCATTCGAAGCCGCAATCGGCGCAGATCCACAGCGCGCCATCGGCATAGGTGTTTTCCAGGGTGCACTGCGGACAGGCGGGAACGGACGACATTGCAAGTACCTCAAAATGAATCAACGGCCGCCATTGTAACCGCCCGCTCTTTTCACCCGTTCTCCCGCGGCCGCTCCCCCTGCCCGCCCGAGATGGCCGGCAGGCGCTTGCAGCGGACCGCAAACTGCAGCAGAGTGCGCGGCCCTTGTCCGTCCCTGGAATTCCGCATGCGCCTCGGCATCGACTTCGGTACCAGCAATTCTGCCGCCGCCATCGTGCACGAGGGCCGCCTGTTGCCGATCCGCTTCGGCGATGCCGAACAGTTCCGCACCAGCGTCTACTTCCCGGGCGTGGTACCCGATCCGGACGACTTCCAGCCCGATGCCAGCCAACAGCATGCGCTGGAGCAGATGATCGACAGCGCGGCACGTGCCGCCCGCGCTGCCGGCCAGGAGCGCCCGCCGCAGGCACTGCGCCGCGAAGCACTGCGCGCACTGCGCCGCGAATGGATGGAAGCCCGTGCCCGCGAAGCGCGCAGCGCCAGCGACCTGCTGCAGAACGCGATCTACGGCGATGACGCGCTGGAAGCCTATTTCGAGGAGCATGAAGGCAACCTCGTGCAGAGCCCCAAGTCGATGCTCGGCTACAACCTGCACCCGCGCGCGAAGCAGACCATCACCGGCATTGCCGCGCATATCCTTGAGCACATCCGCCTGACCGCCAGCGCGCAGCTCGGCCAGCCGCTGCGCACCGCCCTGCTCGGCCGCCCCGTGCAGTTCCGCAGCTCGATCGGCGAGGCCGGCAACGCGCAGGCGCTGGACATCCTGCGCGAGGCGGCGGCGCAGGCCGGCTTCGACCACATCGATTTCCTGGAAGAACCTGCCGCAGCGGCGATGCACTATCACGCCGGAAGCGCGACACGGCACCGGGCCGTGATCGTCGACATCGGCGGTGGCACGACCGACATCGCCCATGCCGAAGTGGGGGGACCGGTGCCCCCGCATATCCACCGTGCCTGGGGCATTGCCCGTGGCGGCACCGACATCGACCTGGCCCTGAGCCTGTCCAGCTACATGCCGCTGTTCGGTCGTGGCATCACCCGCGTGCCCGCCCACCACTACGTGGAAGCCGCCACCGTGCAGGACATGACCCGCCAGCGCGACTTCCGCCAGCACAACTACGATGCGGTCGACGCACCCTGGGGCCCGCGCCTGCAGGCACTGCAGGACACCGGCAACACCGCGCGCCTGTACCGTGATGTCGAGCGCGCCAAGATCGCCCTGAGCAGTTCTGCCACGCACCGCAGCACGCTGGACTACATCGGCCGCGACCTGCACGCCGACAGCAGTGCCGAGGGCCTGGCCAGTGCGGCCCATGGCTACCTGGAACAGATCCGCACGCTGCTCGCCCAGGTGCGCAGCGACATCGGCGGCGACCCGGACGCGGTGTTCCTGACCGGTGGCATGTCCCGTGCGGGCTACCTGCGCCAGGCCGTGGCGGAGGCGTTTCCGGGTGCCCGGATGGTCCACGGGGAGCCTTCACTCGGGGTGGTACAAGGCCTGGCGCTGGCCGCAGCCAGCCGGGATTAACAAAACGTTACGCAGGGTTTGCTACCCTCGGTAGGCTTGATCCACAGCTGTACCTTCCATCGGCCCTGCCGATGTGTGTTCCGGGTGCAGCGCGGCCCGCCACGCGGGTCTTGCGGCCGTGCCTTCCTGGCTCGTTCATGGCCGCGCATCACCCGAGCCGCCATCGAGACCCGCTTTGGGCACCCGCCAGGCCCCTGTGGCCTTACAACCTGACGCCGCACCTGCACCCATCGACTGCCGCCGTTGTGACGCGGTCTGTTGCCGGCTGCCGGTACTGCTGCAGCCCGGCGACCACGTGCCCGGCCAGTTCCTCGCGCGCGACGCCCACGGCCGGGCCGTGATGGCGCGCAACGAGGAAGGCTGGTGCGCGGCGATCGATCCCTATCACCTGCGCTGCACGATCTATTCGCAGCGCCCGGCGATCTGCCGCCAGTTTTCGATGGGCGGCGATGACTGCCGCCGCGAGCGGCAGGATTACCTGCGCCAGGCCGATGCCTGTGCGCTTTCCTCCCCTTCCACCTGACAGGAGCAACCATGCCCCGCAAGGCAAAGACCCCCGCGAAGGCTAACAACAGCATCCGTAGCGAACGCAAGGGTGCAGCCGCCAGTACTGTGGTCAGCAGCGACTCGATCGCGTCTGACCTGGCCGCGTTCCGCAAGGCCGGTGGCAAGATCGAAGTGCTGGGTACGACCTGGGCGCTGAAGAAAGCCAGCTGACCCTCCCTGACCGCGGCGGCGCTGCCGCCGCGGCCTGCCGGTCGATGCTCAGCGGTCCAGTCGGACCCGCACGCTGCCCGAATGCGACTGGATGCGGATATCGCCGTCACCGCCCCCCAGCCGCGTGTCGAGATTGCTGCCCGGCCCATAACGCGGCCGCTCCACCGTGCCGGCATCACTGTTGATCGAGCCGCTGAAGCTGTTCACCGACAGCTGCGCCGATACGGTCCGCGGCAACCGCAGATTGACCGATGCGCTCACCGATTCGACGTTGATGCGCCCCCCCGGCGCCAGACCGGCAGCGGCCAGTTCGATGCTGCCTGACACCGTCTCCACCGCCAGGCGCTGGATGCGCCCCGCATCGACATCCACGCGTCCGGACACGGTCTGCGCACCGATGTCGCCGGACACGCCTCCCCCCGCGTCAATGCGGCCGCTGACGGTGTTCACGTCCAGCCGCGGCGTCTGCAGGCGGGCAGTGACGCTGCCGCTGACCGTGTTGAGCTTGGTGTCGCCGCTGCGGCCTGCCGCGGACAGGCTGCCGCTGACCGTATCGGCCTGCAGCCGACGCACATCGATGCCACTGATGTCCTGGCTCGCACTGACGGTGCTGAGCAGCAGTTCCGCCGAGCGCGGCACGTTCAACACCAGGGTGGCCCCGCCATTGTTGCTGCGGCGTGGATATTCCACCTCCCACCGCACGCGGTTGGCACTCTTCTCCTGACGCAGCTGCAGGCCGTCGCTGAGGCTGCCGGTGAGCTGGACCTCGTTGCGCTCCCAGCCGCGCACGGTGACCTTGCCGGCCACGTTGCTCAGTTCAATCCGGCCACCGGTGGCGAGTGCATGGCGTTCGTCGACGCGCGTGTCGGCCAGTGCCACAGCCGGTACCAGCAGCAGCGCGGCGCAGCAGAAAAGAAGGGGTCGCATCATGGGTCTCCTCAGGTTGTCAGTCCGGCGGCGGCCTGCGCCGCCTGCCGGGTCAGTTCCAGCCGCAGCGCATAGGTGCGCTTGAGCTGTCCAAGCAGGTGCGGCGCACGTGGATCCTGCGCCATCGCCGCGCGGATCTGCTCCGCGCTGCGGTCGAGTTCGTGCAGGGCCGGTTGCCACTCCGCTGCCCCGCCCTGCGGCAGGGAGGCCACCGCCTGCTGGTACTGCTCGGTCATCGCTGCGGCCTGCAGCTGCAGCCCGGAAGGCGCCGGCGTGGCCTGCGGCGGCTGCCACCACGGTGCCACCGCGTAGACCGCCAGGCTGGCGGCCAGCGCCGCGCCCACCGGCAGCCACCAGCGCCGTCGCGGACGCGGCGTCATCGCCACCACCGTGCCTGCTGCCGGGAGCGGTCCGGGGGCAGACCCGCGCAGTGGCAGGCTGGCCGACAGCCGCGCCCAGCCGTCCTCCGGAACGCTGCGCTCGCGGGGCAAGGCGCGCAGGCGCGCGAGCAGGTCGTGGTCGTGGTCGTAGTCGGGGTCGTTCATCGTCATGTCATGTCTCCCAGCCGTGCACGCAGCAAGCCACGCGCACGATGCAACTGTGCCTTGGAACTGCCGACAGCCATCTGCAGCTGCTCGGCGATTTCCTGGTGTTTCCAGCCTTCGATGTCATGCAGCACCAGCACCGCCCGCGCCCGCGGGGGCAGCGTCGCCAGCGCACGTTCCAGGTCGCGCTCCGTGCCGGCGCAGCGGTCATGCACGGCCAGCTCCGGTACACCACCGTCCACGTCATCCAGGCTGTCGTGATCGTGTCCTCCCGCCCGGCCGCGCAGTTCCATCAGCGCGGCATTGACCCCGAGACGATGCAGCCAGGTCGACAGGCTGCTTTCGAAACGGAACCCGGGCAGTGCCTTCCACGCCTGCAGGAACGCTTCCTGCAGCGCATCCTCCGCACGTGCCTGCTGGCCGCCACACAGCCTCCACAGCACGGCGAACACCCGTGGCGCATGGCGTCGATACAGCAGTTCGTAGGCCGCTGTATCGCCACCGGCTGCCGCCCGTACCAGGGCGGGTTCGTCGACGGCGTCGGAGGCAGCAGGCGGTGCGGGCATGGTGGTGTCGAGCATAGTCCTTGGATGCGCCAGTCCCGCAGAAGGTTTAGATCGGATTCCTGCCAGGCACGATGCAACCTTTTCGGCGGCCGCTGCATCCATGGAGGGTCCTTCGTGAAATACCGTCCGGGAGCCCGCCATGTCCAGCCCATCGTGTGCCGCCCTGCTGGCCGTCGCTGCCTGCGTCGCGCTGCAGGTGCTTGGCCTGTCGCTGCAGCTCCACCCCGAGCGCGGCCGGGCCTGCCTGCAGCAGCAGCGCCAGGAGCTGGTGTGCCTGGCGTGGAGGCCGATGGTCGAATCGCCGGCACGTGCCGGGTAACATCGGCGACCACCACCGCTACCTGCTGTCGCCCCATGATGTTGTCGCTGAAGGATCACCTGCCGGCCTGGACCCATCCCTGGCTGCACAACATGGGCATCGCCCTGCAGATCGCGCTCGTCCTGCTGGCCGCCTGGCTGCTGCGGCTGCTGGCGCGCCGCCTGATCCGCCGCTTCGCCGACCACTACACCCTGCCGCCGGAAATGGTGATGGGCGCGCGCCGCATCACCAGTTTCGTGGTCTATTTCAGTGCACTGCTGTACATCCTGAGCCTGCTGGGGGCCTCACCGGCAGTGCTGTGGACGGCATTCACGGGCTTTGCAGCCGTCGGTGCGGTGGCCTTCTTCGCGGCCTGGAGCGTGCTCTCCAACATCTTCTGCACGCTGCTGATCTTCACTACCCGCCCGTTCCGCCTGCATGACTACATCGAGGTGCTGGAGAACGGCGAGAAGCCCGGACTGAAGGGCCGGGTGATCGATGTGAACCTGATCTACACCACGTTGCAGGAGACCGGCGAAGGCCACGAAGGCACGGTGCTGCAGCTGCCGAACAACCTGTTCTTCCAGCGCACCGTACGCCGCTGGCGCGATCCGGCACAGGCGCCGGGCGGCATCCAAGGCGACGGCTGAGCCGCCCACATCAACGCAGCTGGCTGTCTTTGCTGCCGCGACGGTTGTAGCTGCTGTGCGCCTGCTCTTCCTCATCGTGCGCCTGCTGGCAGGCCACGCACAGCCGTACGCCGGGCACGGCGTTGCGCCGCGCCAACGGAATCGGTGCGTCGCATTCCTCGCAGTGCTCCAGACCCGGGCCCTGGCGCAGCTGGCGCCGCGCGCGGGCAATCGCATCGTCTACCGTCGCGTCGATCTGGTCCTGGACCGCGCCATCTCCCGCCCAACCGGTAGCCATGTCCGTCCTCCGCAGGTGTGTGGCCTGATATGGGGACGATACACCCACGGAAAAGGCCGGGCAGTGCCCCGCCCGGCCCGTGCTTCAGCTACCTGTCTGCCCGTGGGGACGCCTGCGGCAGCGGCTTACCAGACCAGATCGTCAGGAATCTGGAACTGCGCGTAATAGGCATCATCTTCGGCGTTGCCGGTGGAGATCTCCTCCGTCGAGCCCGGCTGCCCGTGGTCGACCACGATGGCTTCCGGCGCACGCTCGCGCACCTTTTCCGCCGCAGCACGGGGCAGCAACGCGTAACCCTCGCCCTGGGCGACTATGACCAGCACGCCCACCGACAGCGCCTTGCGCAGCTTGGGGTCGATCAGCAGGGTACGGATCGTGCTGCCATCGCTGAAGCGATACTCGTCCTCGCCCTTATGCGGCACGGCATGGGCGGCGATGATCTGCTTTGCCTGCGCCTTCTGCTCGGCCAGCCTGGCCTGTGCGTTGCGCTCGGCGGCCAGGGCACGATCACGCTCGATCTTCTCGGCGCGGGCGCGTTCAGCCTCACGCTGCACCTCGGCCGACGTCGATTCAGCCTTGCCCTGGCGCGCCTTGGCCTGTTCGCGTGCGGCGGCGCTGGCCTGCGACTTCTTGGCCAGGCCGGCCTTGAGCAATTGTTCCTGCAGCGCGTTGGGCTTTGCCATGGTCGGTGCGTACCGCGTGTAATCTTGGATGCCCCCATTCTACCGACGCCCCGCCGCCCCTGCATGGCAGTCCTGAAGTACCTCACCGGTTATCCCGAACCCCTGGTCGCCCAGGTCAGCGAACTGCTGGCGCAGGGCCGGCTCGGCCCGTGGCTGCAGCAGCGCTATCCCGAGCCCCATGAGGTGCGCAGCGACCGCCAGCTCTACGACTACACCCAGGAGCTGAAAGACCGCTACCTGCGCAAGTCGGTACCGCTCAACAAGGTCTGCTACGACAACACGCTGGAAGTGATCAAGCATGCATTGGGCACGCATACCGCCATTTCCCGCGTGCATGGCAGCCGCCTCAAGGCCAGCCGCGAGATCCGCATCGCCACGGTGTTCCGGCAGGCGCCGGCCGCCTTCCTGCGCATGATCGTGGTGCACGAGCTGGCGCATCTGAAGGAAGCCGACCACAACAAGGCCTTCTACCAGCTCTGCCAGCACATGGAGCCCGATTACCTGCAGCTGGAATTCGACACCCGCCTGTACCTGACCGAGCTGGCCAACCGCAGCCAGCGCTGACCGCGCGCAGGGGCTACACTGCGCGGCCCCCGCCCGACCTGCCCGCCCATGGAACCGATACGCCTCGACAAACGCTTGTCCGCCCTGCTCGGCATCCCGCGCGGCGAAGCGCGGCGCTACATTGAAGGTGGCTGGGTCACGGTCGATGGCGAGGTGGTCGAACAGCCACAGCGCCCGGTCGATGACACTGCGGTGATCGTGGTCGATGAACAGGCCAATGACAGCAAGGCCGAGCGCGTGGGCATGCTGCTGCACAAGCCGGCTGGTGCTGCCGCCGAAACCCTGTGTGCGCTGGTCAGCAGCAACAGCCACAGCGCTCTGGACGCCAGCGGCATCCGGCCACTGCAGCGCCATTTCCACGGGTTGCAGCTGGCTGCGTCCCTGCCCGCGGCAGACAGCGGCCTGGTCGTGGTCAGCCAGGACCCGGCCACGCTGGCCCACCTGCAGCGCAATCTCGGCCGCACCGAACAGGAGTATCTGGTCGAAGTGGCAGAAGGCGGGCCGGAACGGGGCCCCTGGCTGCTGGCCCGGCTGCAGCAGGAGTCGGGCGGGGCCAAGGTGAGCTGGCAGAGCGAGCAGCGGCTGCGCTTCGCCGGCAAGGGGCTGACGGCCAAGGGCCTGAAGACCGCGGTGGCTGCCGCCGGCCTGCAGGTCACCGCCCTGCGCCGCCTGCGCATCGGCCGGGTGGCACTGGGCCCGCTGCCGCCGGGACAGTGGCGCTACGTGGGCAGCGACGAACGGTTCTGACGCCCGCCGCCGCGCGGCACGCCGATCCACTAGCATGGGGCCATGAGCCCGCCTGCGCCTGTGTGGCGACGCCTGTTGCGCGTCGTTGCGATCATCTTCGCCATCCTTCTGCTGCTGGTCCTGTCCGGACTGCTGCTGGCCGACCACCTGACGCCACAGGCGCACGGTGAGCCGTCGCACGTACTGCCGCTGCAACCGGCGCAGACCCGCATCGACCAGCAGGTCGT
Organism: Stenotrophomonas sp. STEN009; assembly: GCF_056760395.1. Classification (NCBI taxonomy): domain Bacteria; kingdom Pseudomonadati; phylum Pseudomonadota; class Gammaproteobacteria; order Lysobacterales; family Lysobacteraceae; genus Stenotrophomonas; species Stenotrophomonas sp. STEN009. Next base: position 116,183 of record NZ_JBRRES010000007.1, read on the forward strand.
GCCGCTGCAGGAGGCGCACCCCGGGCAATCCGGCGTGGCCTTCCTCGGCGATGGCATGGATGCATTCGCGGCGCGCGCGATGATCACCGCGCAGGCCGGGCGCAGTCTGGACCTGCAGTACTACATCTGGCACGACGACCTGATCGGTCACCTGATGGCCAGAGCGCTGCATGACGCCGCCGAGCGCGGGGTGCGCGTGCGCATCCTGCTGGACGACATGAATGCCAAGGACAAGGACGCGCTGATGATGGCGCTGGACCGGCATCCGAACATCGAGATCCGGCTCTACAATCCGTTCCGCAACCGCAGCGGCATCCTGCGCATGGTGGAGATGGTGCAGCGCTTCTTCAGCGTGAACCACCGCATGCACAACAAGAGCTGGATCGCCGATGGCCGTGTTGCCATCGTCGGTGGCCGCAACATCGGCGAGGAGTATTTCAGCGCGCGCACGGATGTGAACTTCCAGGACCTGGACCTGCTGGTCGCCGGCCCTGCCGTTGCACAGGCGAACCGGATATTCGACGACTACTGGAACAGCCCGGCGGCGATTCCGGTCTCCGCGCTGGCCTTCCATACCGACGCGCAGCTTCGCCTTCTGGTGCGTGAGTCCGACCATGAAGCGCAGCGCGATGCTGCCCGGCCCTATCTTGCGCGCGTGGCCGAATCACGCCATCGGCAGCGTCCCAGCCCCGAGCCGCTGCACTGGAGCAGCACCGTGCGCATCGTCTCGGATCCGCCGATGAAACACCGCAACGACGACCGCGGCAGCTGGCTCGTTACCGGGCTGATCGGTGAACTGGAGTCTGCGCGCAGCAAGGCCTTGTTGATTTCGCCCTACTTCGTGCCGGGCAACGAGGGCCTGGACGGGCTCTTGGCAATGGCGTCGCGCGGCGTGCACGTGGGCATAGTGACCAACTCCCTTGCCGCCAACGACGTTGCGGCCGTGCACGGCGGCTACATGGGCTACCGCGTGCCCCTGCTGAACGCCGGCGTGCACCTGTATGAGCTGAAGGCACAGGGCCAGGCGGGCGATGCAGGCCTGTTCGGCAGCAGCGGGGCCAGCCTGCACACCAAGGCCTTCCTGGTGGACGACCGCCGTGGCTTTGTCGGTTCCTTCAACCTCGACCCGCGCTCGGCCTATCTCAACACCGAAATGGGGGTGCTGTTCGACGACCCCGTGCTGGGCGCGCAGCTGCGCGACGAGTACCTGCGCCTGGCCGACGCCAGGCACAGCTGGTGGCTGGCAGTGGACAACCGCGATCGGCTGCGCTGGCTGGAGCGTGAGCCTCCGCCGCGCTGGGTGGAGGACGAGCCAGGTGCTACGCGGCGCCAGCGCTGGCTGTCGCGGATCATCAGCTGGCTGCCGGTGGAATCGCAGCTGTAGCGCTCAGTGTGCCCTGGCCTCGCCTTCATGCGGGGCGTCGTCCAGTGTTTCCACGCTGCGACCATGCAGGCGCCGCCAGATCCAGCGCAACGCATGGGGCGGTGCCGACGGCAGCTGCTCCAGCAGGGCCAGCATCCGGCCCTGGGTGGCGTGGCCATGCCGGCACAGCAGGCTCGCCGCCGCCGCTGCGCTGCCCAGCCGCAGGCTGTCGGACAGAGGGCCCGAGGCGTCGGCCGCCAGGGTCTGGTGTACCGGGTCGGGCAGCTCCCAGGCGGCGGCCACCCGCTGTGCCAGCGGCAACGACCACTGCTGCAGCAGCTGCAGGGCCAGGGCCGGCTGCACGTCCTCGCCGCGCGCCTGGGCTTCCTGCAGCAGCTGGCGCATCACCAGCGCCGCACCGAGTCCCTGCACCAGGCCCAGCCACTGCGCAGCGAAGGCATCGCCGGAGTTCACGCTGCGTGCGTGGTCGGCAGCAGCACGCGATGCCAGCAGGGCGTGCTCCCAGGTGATCGTGCTGAACTGCGGGAACCGCTCGCACTGAACCTGCATCACCGGCTGCACCAGCACCGCACTGATGATCTGCCGCACGCCTTCCGTGCCGACCAGGGTCACCGCCCGCTGCAGGCTCTCGACCGGGCGTTCGTGGACCTTGTACGCGGGACTGTTGGCGATGCGCAGCAGGTTGCCCGTGAGTACCGGATCCTGGCCGATGATCGCCGCCATCACCCGTGCCGAGGCGGCATCATCGTTGACGGTCTGGATCAGCTGCGGCAGCAGCTGCGGCCGGCGCGGCAGCTGCCGCGTCGCCCAGTCGCGATCCTGCAGCGCGTCCGCCACCGCCTGTGCCAGTCCGGCGCTGGCGGCATCGACAGGGCCGGGCTCGCCCGCCAGTCGCGGGTACAGCGCCAGCGCGTGCAGGCCACGCTGCAGCTGCGCGGCGATCTCTCCCGGGGGCACTGGGTCTCCCTGCAGGCGGGCAGCCGCAGCGGCCACCGCCTGACGCGGCCCCGCCGACAGACGCGACGGCGCCGCGCCGGTCAGCGACGCAAGCCAGCCGCGTACCCTGCGTGCCCAGGCCAGCGTCACCGGCCGTGATCCTGTCGATGTCGTACTGCGCTCGCCATGGCCCGTCTCTGTCTCTTCACACGATCCGGCCACTGGCCATCGACGCAGCATCGGCCGCGCTTTCATCTTCTTTAACCCGCAGTGCCCATCGACGTCGACGGCAGACACTCGGGGAATGGACTAGAATGGCGCCGCGCGACCCGTCCCCCTGCACCGACGACGTCGCTTTTTTTGTTTTGGGACCCTACCGTTCACTGGTCGTTCGCTGCAGTTCGCCGCCGTTCGCACCATCGGAGACGCCATGCTATTCGAAACCCTCGCCACCACCGGCCACGAACAGGTGGTGTTCTGCCACAGCCATGACGCCGGCCTGAAGGCGATCATCGCCATCCACAACACCACCCTGGGCCCGGCCCTGGGCGGCGTGCGCATGCGTCCCTATGCCAGCACCGACGAAGCGCTGGCCGACGTGCTGCGGCTGAGCCGGACGATGACCTACAAGAATGCGCTGGCCGGCCTCAATGTCGGTGGCGGCAAGGCGGTGATCATCGGCGATCCGAAAGCGGACAAGACCGAAGTCCTGTTCCGCGCCTTCGGTCGCTATGTCGATTCGCTGGGTGGCCGCTACATCACCGCCGAAGACGTCGGTACCGACGTCAACGACATGGAGAACATCTACCTGGAAAGCCAGTTCGTGACCGGCGTCCACCAGGTGCATGGCGGCTCCGGAGATCCCGCACCGTTCACCGCCTACGGCGCGCTGCAGGCGTTGATGGCGTCGATGCGTTTCAAGTTCGGCCACGAGGAAGTGGGCAAGACCAGCATCGCAGTGCAGGGCCTGGGCCACATCGGCATGGAACTGGTCAAGCTGCTGCGCGACCGCGGCGCGAAGCTGTATGTCACCGACCTGGACGCGGCCCTGGTCGATCGCGCAGTCAGCGATTTCGGCGCCGAAGCAGTGAAGCCGGACGAGATCCACGAAGTGAATGCCGACGTCTTCGCGCCGTGCGCGCTGGAAGGCTCGATCAATGCCGACACCCTGCCGCGGATCAAGGCCAAGATCATCTGTGGCACCGCCAACAACCAGCTGTCCAGCCTGGAAATCGGCGATGAACTGCACGCGCGCGGCATCCTGTACGCACCCGATTACGCGGTCAATGCCGGTGGCGTGATGAACGTGTCGCTGGAGATCGATGGCTACAACCGCGAGCGCGCGATGCGCCTGATCCGCAGCATCTACCACAACCTGACACGCATCTTTGAACTGTCGCAGCGCGAGAACATCGCGCCGCAACGTGCGGCCGACCGAATCGCCGAGAGCCGCATCCTGTCGATCGGCAAGCTGAAGATGCCGCTGGGCCGCAGCACCCCGCGCCTGGGCAATCTGCGCGGCGGTTGACCGCCCCTGCCGGGCCTCGGCACGGCGCCCCTCCGGGCGCCGGCAACCCCATGATGGATCAGAACCCGGCGCTGTAACGCAGCGCCGCTTGCCGTGCGTCATCACCGCCGAGACGCTGATCGATGCCCAGGCTCAGACGGCCACTCCGCCCCCACCACGACTCCAGCGCAAGCCCGAGCAGGGCGCTGCCACGCGGTGAGTCGGCACCTGGCAACGGTGCCCACGCGTCGACACCGACGAAGCTGGCCTGCCACTCCCCGGCGCCGCCCTGAAGGCGCTGCTGCCATTCGGCGTGCCCGCGCAGCGTCCAGCGTCCCCAGCCGCGCTCGCCGCGCAGCCCCGCCAGCAGTTGGCTGCGCTGCGTACGATTGGCTTCACCCCGCAGGCCGAAACCGAAGCCGCCGCGCTCGTTGAACGCCGCGGTATCCACCCGCGTGCCACTGGCACCGACATACGGTGTCAACGACGCGCCGACGGTGCCGAAGCGATAGCCGCTTTCGACACTGGCGCTGCTGAATCGACCGCCGTAGCGCGCGGAAACGCCGTAGGCACCTGCACCCAGCAGCAGCTGCCGGTCCAGTTCGCGGGTGAACCGCCCTGCGCCGAACTGCGCCAGTGCATAACCGCGCCCAACGCTCCAGCCGGCATACAGCTGCGCCTGCGCCTGGCGGTCCTGCCCGCGATCACCGTTGAAGGCACTGCCATCGTTGCTGCGTGTTTCACTGAACGCCATGCCCAGCAGGCCATGGCTGCCCAGCGGCACGTCCTGACCGGCCATCCAGCCCCGGCTGTCGGTGGCGCTGCCAGCGAAACTGCCCTGCCCTGCCTCGCCCAACGTGCTCTGCCAGGCACCGCGCAGCGCAGGCAGAGCCTGCACGCGATCGAAACGGGCGGCCACCGCGCGTCGCGACATGTCGATGCTGTCGAAGGTCGCCGCCTCGGCACGCGCGTGGGCCTTGCCGGACAGGCTCTCCAGCGTGGCCGCCAGGCCCGTGCTGCGCTGCAGGCCGGCCGCTGCACCACCGAATGGCGAATCCTGCAACGCGTGGTTGCCGTCCAGTTCGACGAACGCGCCTTCCAGCCGCGCCGCAGTTGTCTGCACACCGGCATCGAGCCCACGCGCAGCGGCGGTGACACTGATCCGGGTCAGGTTCAACCATGCGTTGTTGCTGTCATAGCCATAGCTGGTCTGCAGCAGGGCCAGCCCCTGCAGGCCACTGGATGTGGCCGCGGTGCTGAAGGTGCCGGTCAGGCCGGCTGCAGCATGGATCAGATCCTGCCGGGTACCGTCCTGCGGCACGTAGCCATCGACGAATCCGTGGACGTGCACGCCACCGTCCAGACGGGCGCTGCCGGTGACCTGCAGCGCGTTGGCCCCCAGCGCGATCATCAGCTGTGCGCCGGCCTGCTGCACGTAGTTGCCTTCGATGGTCGCCGTGGTATTGGCGGTGGTCAGGAACACGCTGCTGCCGTTGGTCACGTTGCCGACCACGCGGGGCGTGCCGCCATTGAACTGCAGGCCGCTGGATGATGGATCGGCCTGCGGCAGGATGCTCACGCCGGAACGGATCACGCCGCCATCGCGCAGCGACAGCACACCGCCTTCGATGCGGGTGGCACCGCTGTAGCTGCTGTTGCCGGTCAACGCCAGCACGCCGGCGCCCTGCTTGACCAGGCCGCCACTGCCGACGATGTCGTTGCTCCAGACCGAACCGGTGGATGCTGCGTCGACATTGGCAACCACGTCGCCCCAGTCGAAACGTCCCGGCCCGTTGATGGCCCTGCCGATGTCGAGCAGCCCGTAGCCGAACACCGGGTCCACGCCGGGGGCGCCGATGTCCTTGGCCGTGCCGAGCAGGGTCTGCCGTACCAGGTTGTTGTCGAAGTACGGATACCGCTCCCACACCAGCGCGGCCGCGCCCGACACCAGAGGTGCGGCGAAGGACGTGCCGTAGTTCCAGAAATAGCTGGTGCCCGCGTCATCCGGATAGACCGCGCTGCCGGGCGCCGCCAGACAGTAGCGTGCCGCCTGGCCGCAGGCGTTGGCGTAACCGGCCAGCGTGTCCGGCGCGTAGGGATCGACGGCCGTGGCCACCAGCCAGCCGCGCTCCAGATCCGCAGCCGGCCGCGAGCCTGCCACGCCCGCCTGACCCGGCAATGCCGCCAGGCTGCTGGGCTCGCTGCGCGCGTCGTTGCCCGCGGCGAACACCACCAGCCCGCCGTGATTGATGACGAAAGGCCGGTACTCGCCGGCGACCTGGGCGGTGGTGGGCAGGTCGGTCCAGTACAGACCGCCCCAGGAATTGTTCATCACCTTGACGTTGTAGCTGATCAGGTCGCGGTGCACCTGGGCCACGCCGAGGGTGCCGCTGAAGGAATTGCCCTGGCCGCTGCCGTCGTCCGCCGGCGGCTTGTCAGAGATGATCCGCGCCGACACGATCTGCGCACCGGGCGCGATGCCGCCGGGCCAGCGCCCGACCGCTGCGCCCGCGGCCAGGCTGGCGACGGCAGTGCCATGGCCGACCACATCGTCCACGCCCAGATTGTTGCGGGCAGGGTCGATGTAGGTGAGGTTGGCCACTACCCGCCCGTTCAACGCGGCGGCCGCGCGCTGCACGCCCGAATCGACGATGCCGATGCGCACGCCCCTGCCGGTGGCACCGGTGGCCTGCGCGGCACCCGCATGGGTGACCGACAGGTGCGCATCGAAGGCCGGCTCCAGCGGTTTGGGCGGGGGCGGCGTGGTCGGCGGCGGCGGTGCAGGCGGCGGCGTGGTGGGCGGCGGGTCAACGCGCACGTTGCCACCGCCACCTCCGCCCCCACACGCCGTCAGCGCCATCGCCAGCGCCGCTGCCAGGACCGACCGTGCCATCGTCGTGCGTTCCATCGATTCCATCCCATGAACGTTGGCCCGCCTTCATCCCGGCGGGCATGCGGCGCCATCCAGCGGCAGCCATCCCCGACCCTCTATACTTGGGCCGACCCCCACGCAGTCTGCCGGGAAACCGGAGCGCATCCAACGCCCCCCGGTCTCCTTTCCGAACATTGCTTACGCATCAACGAGATTGCCATGTCCAACATCGTCATCGCCGCCGCCAAACGCACCGCCATCGGCTCCTTCCTCGGCCAGTTCAACGGTGTGCCGACCCCGACCCTCGGCGCGGCCGCCATCGCCGCAGCGCTGGAGCAGTCCGGTGTCCCGGCCAGCGACGTTTCCGAAGTCCTGATGGGCTGCGTGCTGCCGGCCAACCTTGGCCAGGCGCCCGCCCGCCAGGCCGCGATCGCCGCCGGCATCCCGCTGTCCGTCGGTGCCAGCACCCTCAACAAGGTGTGCGGCTCGGGCATGAAGACCATCATGCTCGGGCATGACCTGATCAAAGCCGGTTCGGCCAAGGTCGTGGTTGCCGGCGGCATGGAGTCGATGTCCAATGCGCCGCACCTGCTGCCCAACTCGCGCACCGGCAACCGCTTCGGCAACTTCCAGGCGGTGGACCACATGGCCCACGATGGCCTGGTCAACGCCTACGACGGCAAGGCCATGGGTGAATTCGCCGAGTGCGCCGTGGACAAGTACCAGTTCAGCCGCGAGGAGCAGGACGCCTACGCCATCGAATCGGTCAAGCGCGCGCAGGCGGCGCAGGCCAACGGTGCGTTCGCCGACGAGATCGTCGCGGTGAAGGTGGCCACCCGCAAGGGTGAGGTCGAGGTCGACACCGATGAACAGCCCGGCCGCTCGGACATCGCCAAGATTCCGACCCTGCGCCCGGCGTTCAAGAAGGACGGCAGCGTGACCGCTGCCAGCTCGTCCAGCATTTCCGACGGCGCCGCCGCCGTGGTGCTGCTGACCGAGGAAGACGCCAAGGCCCGCGGCATCACCCCGCTGGCACGCATCGTCGGCCACGCCACGCATTCGCAGGAGCCGGAGTGGTTCACCACCGCACCGATCGGCGCCATCCACGCATTGCTGCAGAAGACCGGCTGGTCGCTGGACCAGGTGGATCTGTTCGAAATCAACGAAGCCTTCGCCGTGGTGGCGATGGCCCCGATGCGCGAACTGGGCATTCCCCACGACAAGCTCAACGTGAATGGTGGGGCCTGCGCATTGGGGCATCCGATCGGCGCATCCGGGGCACGCCTGGTGGTGACCCTGGTCAACGCCCTGCGCACGCGCGGTGGCAAGCGCGGCATTGCCACCCTGTGCATCGGTGGTGGCGAGGCGACCGCAATTGCCATCGAATTGATTTAAAAAGGTTTAACTGCGATTTCGCAAAAATGAATGCGGGATCGCTTGACAGCCAAACGTGGCTTGTCATCATGTTGTCGGCGCGCAGTTGCGCGTTGCCTAATCTAACGACGAGGATTCACACAATGAGCATCAACAAGCTGCTGGTCGCGATGTCCCTGGCTCTGGCCCTGGCCGCCTGCTCGAAGCAGGAAGCTGCCCAGGACGCCGCTGCTTCGGCCAACGAAGCCGCCACCGAAGCCCAGGCTGCTGCCGATCAGGCCGCCGCTGCTGGCGCCCAGACCGCCGACGCTGCCCAGCAGGCCGCCGACACCGCCGCCACCGCTGCTGACGCTTCGGCTGACGCCGCTGCCCAGGCTGCTGGCGCCGCTACCGACGCTGCTGCTGAACAGGCCAAGGACGCTGCCAAGGCTGCCGAAGGCACCGCCGAGCAGGCCAAGGACGCTGCTGAAGAAGCCAAGAAGTAATAACTTCTTTCTTCACGCTGTTCTGGAAAAGCCGCTGGTTCGCCAGCGGCTTTTTCTTTGCATCGCGTTCCGCGACCCCGCCTTCACAAGGGCGTGAATAGGCTGGCGTCCCCATCCATTGCCGCAGTGCACTACCGGAGACCGCCATGAAGATCCGCTCGCTGACCCTGTCCCTGCTGGCCGCTTCGCTGCTGATCGGCCTGGCCGCCTGCAAGGGGCCGGAAGCCGAACAGGCCCGCCAGGATGCGCGGCAGGCTGCCGACAGCGCAGGCGCCGCCGCCCGTGACGCAGTCGACCAGGCCGCCGCAGCTACCCGCGAGGCCGCCGACAAGACGGCAGCTGCATCCGAGCAGGCGGCGGCCGATACCCAGCAGGCGCTGGACAAGGCGGCCGACGCTACCGCCAATGCTGCTGACCAGGCCAAGGTCGCCGCCACCGACGCCGCTGCACACGCCAGCGATGCGACCGCGGACGCCGCACAGAAGGTCGCCGACAAGGCGCGTGATGTCGCAAATGACGCGAAGGCGAACGCGGCCAAGGAAGAAGCCAAGCACTGAGCCGCGTCCGGTACTGCAGAGCGCCGCAGCCACGCTGCGGCGCTCTACAGAATTCCACGCTACGGCAGCGCGCGCGCCAGGATTTCCGACAGGTCCAACCCGGCCGGCAGGGTGCCGAACACCCATCCATGTTCACCGCCGAGCCGGCTGCGGATGAACGCATCCGCCACCGGACTGCGTGCACGCAGCAGCAGCGCCGCCTGCAGCAGCAATGCGGTGCGCTCGCAGAACATCCGCGCCTGCGACTCTTCCGGTGCCGGGGTCGTTACCCAGCGCTGCAGCGCAGCGGCATAGCGCGCATCGCGATCAGCCACCGCCGACAGCTCGCCCTGCAGTGCGGCCAGCGTCTCCGGTTCGCGGGCCAGTGCCCGCAGCACATCCAGGCACTGGATGTTGCCGCTGCCTTCCCAGATCGAGTTCAGCGGCGCCTGCCGGTACAGGCGCGGCAGCATTGATTCCTCCACATAGCCCGCGCCGCCCAGGCATTCCTGCGCCTCGTTGACGAAGGTCGCCGCCCGCTTGCACACCCAGTATTTGCCCAGCGCCGTGCCCAGCCTGGCCAGCGCCGCCTCGCCGGCATCGAAGGACGCACGGTCCACCGCACGCGCGATGCGCATCGACAGCACCGTCGCCGCTTCCGATTCCAGTGCGAGGTCGGCCAGCACGTTGGCCATCAACGGATGCTCCACCAGCAACCGGCCGAAGGTGCGGCGGTAGCGGGCATGGTGCAGCGCCTGCGCCAGCGCCATGCGCATTTCCGCTGCGGCACCCAGCATGCAGTCCAGGCGGGTCATCATCACCATGCCGATGATGGTGGCCACGCCACGCCCCTCTTCGCCCACCCGCCACGCCTGCGCGCCGCAGAACTCGACTTCGCTGGACGCGTTGGCCCAATCGCCCAGTTTGTCCTTCAGCCGCACCAGGCGGAATGCATTGCGGTCGCCATCGGCAAGCCGGCGCGGCATCAGCAGACAGGTCAGTCCGCCCGGTGCCTGCGCCAGCACGAGGAAGCCATCGCACATGGGTGCCGAGAAGAACCACTTGTGGCCGACCAGCCGATAGCGCTCGCCGTCGATGGGCTCTGCTCGCGTGGTGTTGGCGCGCACATCCGAGCCCCCCTGCTTCTCGGTCATGCCCATGCCCAGGGTGATGCCGGCCTTGTCGGCCACCGGTACGTCGCGCGGGTCGTACACCGGTGCGGCGGCCTTGCGCGCCCATTCGGCCAGGTTCGGCTGCGACCGCAGCACCGCTACCGCCGCATGGGTCATCGTCAACGGGCAACTGGTACCCGCCTCGGCCTGGTGGTGCAGATAGCTCAGCGCCGCGCGTGCAACATGCGCACCCGGCTGCGGCTCATGCCAGGACAGGCCGGCCACGCCATGCGCCTTCGCGGCGGTCATCAGCTGGTGGTAGGCCGGATGGAACTCCACCGTATCGATGCGATGCCCCTGCGCGTCATGGGTGCGCAGGCGCGGGCGGTCGCGGTTGGCATCGAATCCGAGCCGGTACAGCTCGTCACCGGCCAGCGCACCGTACTGCGCCAGGCGCGGGACGAAGGCTGCGGCGCCTTCGCGATGCACCGCCTCCATCAACGCTGCGTCATCGGTGAACAGCTGGCGCCCGGCGAACGGTGGCGGCTGATTGAGCACCACATGGGTCTCGAAGGGGGCAGTGCTGCTGAAACCCGGTCCACTCATGCGATCCATCCGGCGGCAAGAGGTATGCGATCCGATTGTGCCGCATGCTGCGCCAAGCCCGCGTTCAGGCCGGTTCTCACCCCGTGCACGAGCCGCGCGCCACAGTGCAGCCATGGCAGGCAACGACGATCTTGTGGTGCTGCGCCCGGAAGGGCTGTACTGCGCTGCTGGCGATTTCCACATCGATCCCTGGCGGCCGGTGCCGCGCGCGGTCATCACCCATGGCCATGGTGACCACGCGCGCCCGGGCATGGGCGAATACCACTGCAGCACGGGCAGCGCGCCGATCCTGCGCTGGCGGCTGGGCGACGTGCCGCTGCACGCGCATGCCGAGGGCGCACCCTTTGCGCTGGGCCGGGTGCAGGTGTCGCTGCATCCGGCCGGTCATGTGCTCGGCTCCTCGCAGGTGCGCATCGATGATGGCCGGCAGGTGTGGGTCGCCTCCGGTGACTACAAGCGCCAGCCCGACCCCACCTGTACGCCGTTCGAAGTGGTGCCCTGCGATACCTTCATCACCGAGGCGACCTTCGCCCTGCCCATCTACCGCTGGCCGGACACCGCAGCCGTGGCTGCCGAGATCGCGTCCTGGCGCGAGGAATGCGCGCAGCGCGGTGAAGCCGCCGTCCTGCTCTGCTATGCATTGGGCAAGGCCCAGCGCGTGCTGGCCGAGCTGCTGGCACGGGGCGAACCGCCGGCATGGCTGCACGGTGCCATCGCCAATGGCGTGGCCGTCTATCGCGCTGCGGGCATCCCGATGCTGGACGCGATCGCCGTCGCCGAACAGGGGCGCCAGGCCGATGCGGCCGGACGGCTGATCCTCGCCCCGCCCTCGGCCGCCGGCACGCCCTGGCTGCGCCGCTTCGGGCGCCACCAGCTGGGTTTCGCCTCCGGTTGGATGCAGCTGCGCGGAAACCGCCGGCGCCGCAACGTCGATCGTGGCTTCGTGATTTCCGACCACGCCGACTGGCCCGCGTTGCTGCGTACCATCGAGCAGACCGGCGCACGCCGCGTCATCGCGACGCATGGCAACACCGATGCGCTGATTCCGTTCCTGCGCGAACGCGGCGTCGCCGCGGAGGCTTTCCGCACCGATTTCGGGAGCGAGGAATGAAGGCCTTCGCCGCGCTGTACCAACGCCTCGATCGCAGCACCGCCACGCTGGACAAGCGCGCGGCGCTGGTCGATTACTTCCGTCACGCGCGACCGCACGATGCGGCCTGGGCCCTGTTCCTGCTCAGTGGTGGCAAGGTCGGGGGGGCGCGCCGGAAGATCGCTGCCAGCGGCGAGCTGCGCCGCTGGATCGGCGAGGAAGCCGGACTGCCTGCGTGGCTGGTCGAGGACAGCTATGCGCAGGTCGGCGATCTGGCGGAGACACTGACCCTGCTGCTGGACGACCCAACGGCAATGGCGCCGGACCGCCCTCTGGCCGACTGGATCGAACAGCATCTGCTGGCCGTGGCCAATCAGCCCGAGCCCGAGCGACGTGCAGCCGTGGTCGAGGGCTGGCGCCAGCTGCCCGCGAACGAACGCCTGGTGTTCAACAAGCTGCTGACCGGTGCACTGCGCGTCGGCGTGTCGCAGCGGCTGGTCCAGCAGGCACTGGCCGAACTGTCCGGGCTGGACATCGCGCGCATCGCGCAGCGCATGCTGGGCACCTGGGTGCCCTCGCCCACCCTGCTCGCACAGTTGCTGTCGCCGGAAGAACTGCCGCTGGACCGTCAGCAGCCGTATCCGTTCTTCCTCGCTTCGCCGCTGGAAGGTGAGCCCGGTGATCGCCTGGGCAGCATCGACGACTGGCTGCTGGAATGGAAATGGGACGGCATCCGCCTGCAGCTGCTGCGTCGTCGCGGCGAGGTGGCGCTGTGGTCGCGTGGCGAAGAGCGCCTGGACGGCCGGTTCCCCGAGATCGAGCAGGCCGCCGCACTGCTGCCGGACGGATCGGTGCTGGATGGCGAACTGCTGGCCTGGGATGAGCCGGCCGATCTTCCGAAAGCCTTCACCGCCCTGCAGACCCGCATCCAGCGCCGCAAGCCGGGCGCCACCACGCTGCGTACGACGCCGGTGCGGATGCTGGCCTACGACCTGCTCGAACGCGACGGCAACGACCTGCGCGCATTGCCGCTTCAGCAGCGGCGCGTGCAGCTGGCGGAACTGCTCGGCACGCTCGGCGATGCGCGCATCCAGCTGTCGCCGGAGGTGCCCGCCGGGGACTGGGCACGGGCGGCCGCGCTGCGCGACGCCGCGCGCGAGCGCGGCGTGGAGGGCCTGATGCTGAAGCGCCGCAGCTCGGCGTACCAGTCCGGCCGGCGCCGTGGTGACTGGTGGAAGTGGAAGGTCGATCCACTCACCATCGACGCCGTGCTGCTGTACGCACAGGCCGGCCATGGCCGGCGCAGCACGCTGTACACCGATTACACCTTCGGCGTATGGGACGGCGATGCGCTGGTTCCGGTGGCCAAGGCCTACTCGGGCCTGGACGATCAGGAAATCCTCGCCCTCGATCGCTGGATCCGCGCCAACACCCGCGAGCGCTTCGGACCGGTACGCAGCGTCCGCGCCGAGCAGGTGTTCGAACTCGGCTTCGAGGCGGTCAACCGCAGTGCACGGCACAAATCAGGAATCGCCGTGCGTTTTCCGCGCATCCTGCGCTGGCGCCACGACAAGCCGGCCAGCGAGGCCGATCAGCTGGCGACGCTGCAGGCCCTGGCACGATGACGCGGAGCGAGGCCCTGCAGCGGCTGAACGGCTGGTTTGCCAGCCGCGGCTGGAAACCCCTGCCCTTCCAGCGCGCCATGTGGCGTCACTACCTGGCGGGCGAATCGGGCCTGCTGCATACCCCCACCGGCAGCGGCAAGACGCTGGCGATGTTCGGCGGACCGCTGCTGCAGGCGATGATCGCGCCCGCGCCCGCGCCCGCACCCGCCCGCCCCAGCGCGGTGCGCCCATTGCAGGTGCTGTGGGTGACCCCGCTGCGTGCCCTGGCCAGCGACACCGCACGCGCACTGCAATCGGCCGTCGATGGCCTGGGCCTGGGGTGGCGCGTGGGCCTGCGCAGCGGCGACGCCAGCCAGCGCGAGCGGCGCCTGGCGCGCGAAGGGCGCATCGACGTGCTGGTGACCACGCCCGAATCACTGGCACTGCTGCTCACCTACCCCGATACCCTGCCACGCATGCATCAGCTGCGCTGCGTGGTGGTCGACGAATGGCATGAACTGCTGGGCAACAAGCGCGGCGTGCTGCTGCAGCTGAATCTTGCACTGCTGCGCGACACCACGCCTGCGTTGCAGCTGTGGGGATTGTCGGCCACGCTGGGCAATCTGCCGCAGGCGCGCGACGTGCTGCTGCCGGACAGGCCGGATGCACCCATCGTCGAAGGCGCGCGCCAGCGTCCGGTCACCGTCAGCAGCCTGCTGCCGGCACCGGGCGAGCGCTTTCCCTGGGCCGGACATCTTGGCCTGGCGCAGCTTCCGCGCGTGCTGGAAGCGCTGATGACCGCGCGCAGCAGTCTGCTGTTCACCAACACGCGGGCGCAGGCCGAACTGTGGCACCAGGCGCTGGCGGCGGTGTGGCCGGAGGATGCCGCCACGCTGGCGCTGCACCACGGTTCGCTGGACCCCGCACTGCGTCAGCAGGTGGAAGACGGCCTGCGCGCCGGTGCGATGCGCTGCGTGGTTGCCACCTCCAGCCTGGATCTGGGCGTCGATTTTCCCGAAGTGGACCAGGTACTGCAGCTCGGCAGCCCGAAGGGCGTGGCGCGGCTGCGCCAGCGCGCCGGCCGTGCCAGGCATCGCCCCGGCGCCAGCGGCAGAATCCTGTGCGTGCCCAGCCATGCGCTGGAACTGGCCGAGTACGCCGCCGTCCGCCGCGCGCTGCGCGACGGCGTGGTTGAAGCCAGGCGACCGCCAACCCTGTCGCTGGACGTGCTCGCCCAGCATGCGGTCAGCCGCGCGTTGGCGGGGGGATTCACCAGCCGCTCGCTGCTGGCGCAGGTGAGGCGCACGCACGCATTCGCGCACCTGGGCGACGCGCAATGGCAGGCTGTCCTGGACTTCATCGTGCAGGGGGGACGGGCACTGGCCCAGTACCCGGACTTCCACAAGGTGGTGCTCGACGCGGACGGCTACCATCGCGTGCACGACCGCCGCCAGGCCCTGCGCCATCGCTTGTCGATCGGCACCATCAGCAGCGATGGCGCCGTGCGTGTGCAGTTCCTGCGCGGCGGTGGCCTCGGCTCGGTGGAAGAACAGTTCGCCAGCCGCCTGCGCAGAGGCGATCGATTCCAGTTCGCCGGGCGCATGCTGGAGCTGGTGCAGCTGCGCGACATGACCGCCTATGTGCGCCTGGCCCGCAAGGGCGGTGAAGGCACCGTCCCGCGCTGGCAGGGCGGCCAGCTGCCCCTGTCGATGCCGCTCGGGCGCGAGCTGGAAGCGGTGCTGTCCGGCGCGGACGACAGCGCCGAGTCGCGCTGGCTGGCCCCCCTGATGGCACTGCAGTCACGCCTGTCTGCCCGGCCATCGCCCGCGCACGTGCTGCTGGAGGACGTCCGGCGCCGCGAAGGCCAGTTCGTGTTCGTCTATCCCTTTGCCGGGCGCCACATCCACGAGGCACTGGCGGCGTTGCTGGCGCTGCGCTGCACGCGCCGGCAGCGCAACAGCATCGGCTATGCCGTCAATGACCACGGGCTGGTGCTGGCACCGACGCAGCCGATCGAGCTGCAGGCGGAGCAATGGAAGGAACTGTTCGCGGCCGATCAGCTGCTTGAGGACCTGCGTGCCGCCGTCAATCTGGGCGAGCTCGCGCGACGCCAGTTCCGCGGAATCGCACGCGTCGCTGGCCTGCTGGTACCCAGCCTGCCCGGTGGCGCGCCGCGCTCGCTGCGCCAGCTGCAGGCCTCGGCCGGACTGCTGTACGACGTGCTGCGCGAGCACGACCCCGAGCATCTGCTGCTGGCATTGGCCGAGCATGAAGTGCTGCAGGACAGCCTGGATCTGCCGGGCCTGCAGCAGGTGCTCGAACGCATCGGCACGCAGTCACTGTCACTGCAGCATCCCGCCTCGCTGACACCGCTGGGCTTCCCGCTGTGGGCCGAGCGCCTGCGAGGACAGTTCAGCAATGAAGACTGGCGCACCCGCGTGCTGCGTGCCGCACAGCAGCTGGAGAGACGCCATGGCCGATGAGCTGGCCGTGACGCTGGGCGGTGAACCCATGCTGCTGCTCGGTGCGCGCGCACTGTGGTGGCCGGCCCGGCAGGCCTTGCTGATCGCCGACCTGCACCTGGGCAAGGCCGACCTGTTCCGCCGCGCCGGCATCGCGCTGCCGTCCGGCGGCACCCGCGAAGACCTGCAGCGCCTGCAGAGGCTGGTGCAGGCAAGGGCTTGCCGCGAGCTGTGGATACTGGGCGATGTGCTGCATGGGCCGGCGCATCGTGCGGCGTGGTACCGGCAATGGCTGGGATGGCGAGAGCAGCACTCCGCGCTGGCGGTGCATGTGATACGCGGCAATCATGATCGGCACCTGCCGCACGCGGCGCTGCAGGTGGAGCTGCATGAGGAGGTGCAACTGGGCGCGTTCCTGCTGTGCCATGAACCACGGCACATGCCCGCGGCGCACGTCATTGCCGGCCATATCCATCCGCAGATCGCACTGCCGGCGCTGCGCCGCCGCTTTCCGGCGTTCTGGCTCCGCGAAGGATTGACGGTGCTGCCGGCATTCTCCGCCTTCACCGGCGGCTGGATCATCGCACCGGCGCAGGGTGAACGGCGCATCGCCTGTGTCGAACAGGGTCTGGTGGCGATGCCTGGCCGGTAAGGCCAGCGGGCGCGACAGTCAGGCCGGCCGGACGCCCGCCAGCGCCGGCATCAGATGGAAATCGGGCGTGTCGTTGCTCTGCCGGCGCGGCAGTGCCTGGACGGCCGACAGCATTTCCTGCGCGCAGGCGCGGATGTGCGTGTGGTGTTCCGGCAGCGCATGACTGATCAGGCTGCCCACATGGAACTCGAACACATCCTCCAGAACGTCGGGCTGGTCCTCGTGCAGCATCTGCAGCAATCCCCGCAGCTTGCAGATTTCCGATTCCAGCTCTTCGACCGCGAACAACATGGCGTCCTCCTCGTGAACTCGCAGCACATCCGGGCCGCAGCAGGCCGCGACGGCGGCGCCACCCGGGCCACGCGATGTTCGAATCACGGAGAGGAAAACGGGCGACGCAGCTGTGGCGTGCTTCACTCTTGTCGCACAGACGCAGTGAGGTAACCGTTAATTCACGTGATGATGTGATTCACGCAGCCGCCGTGGCAGCCTGCGTGGCACGCGCAACGGGCGGCCGGGCCAGGGCTTCGAGGAAGGCTGGATCCAGAGCAAGCGAACCGAACCAGCCGTGCTGGGTTCCACTGAGCACCCGCAGCATGTGCCCGCGTCCCCCCGGCAGCCGCCCCATCGGGCCAAGCAGCGCGTCGCGCGCCTTGGCCCACGCATCGCGATCGGACTGGAACAGCGGCGTCAGCCAGCGGCTCCAGCGCTGGTACACCGCCACATGCGCACGTCGCTGCGCCTGGTAAGCCTGCAGTGCCGTCTCACCAGCGCCATGCACACGCAGCGCGTCTCGCAGCGCCAGCGCATCGAGCAGCGCCATGTTCACCCCCTGCCCCAGCTGCGGGCTCATCGCGTGCGCTGCATCGCCGACCAGGACCATGCGCCCCTGATGCCAACGGGTCATCACCGCATCGCGGTAAACCGCCCGGGACAGCTGTCCGGCATCGTGCAGGTGATCGAAGCGTGCGCTGGCCTCGGGCCAGAGCGCATGCAGTTCCTGCAGCCACGGTTGCATGCCTTCATCTTCCCAACGCGCGAAGTCGGCGCGTGGCAGGCTCCAGAAAAAACTCAGGCGCGGGGTGTCATCACCCGGACGCGTGCCCACCGGCAACAGGCCGATCATCTTGCGCGCGGCGACGTAGCGTTGGCGCAGCTGCTGCACGTGCGGCCACTCTCCGGCCGGCAGCAGGCACCACAATGCGCCCCACGGATAGACGCGGTCGAGGCCAGCGCCGCCGGCAATGGTCGCGCGCAGGGACGACGCTGCGCCGTCGGCCGCCACTACCAGGTCAAACGGGCCATGGGTGCGGCCTTCGTTGTCGCGCAGTTGCCCCCGCGCGGTATCGACCGCGTCGATGGTGGTCCCCGCATGCAGTTGGCCGGCGCCATCGCGGGCCTGGTCCAGCAGCGAGAACAGGGCGCCGCGCTGCATGCCCAGACCGTGCAGGCGGACATCGAGGCCGCCATAGCCCATGTCCATCACCGCACGTCCGCACGGCGTGTCGCCATAAAGCCGATGCACCGGCGCGGCATGCGCGCGCACGGCCTCCAGCAGTCCCATCTGCCACAGCACCTGCAGGCCGCTGGGCTGCAACAGGAAACCGGCGCCGACCGGCCCAGGGGTCGGCACGCGCTCGAAGATCTCAACGTCGTGCCCGTCGCGGGTCAGCAGGATGGCCATCGCCTGGCCAGCGGTGCCGTATCCAATCACGGCAATGCGAAGTCGTTCCGTCATCCGCACATTGTGCCCCAGCCGGATCCGGATCGTTCTCCAAGCCGCGGGGGGGGGGGGGGGGGGGGGGGGGGGGGGGGGGGGGGGGGCGGGGGGGGGGGGGGGGGGGGGGGGGGGGGGGGGGGCGGGCGGGGGGGGGGCCG